>JAAVHK010000130.1 GCA_014799765.1 Ruminococcus sp. | reverse complement strand
TAGCTATTATTATTTTTAATCAATAATTTATTATATCCATATAAGTTACAAAAAAAATTATTGTTCGCTTCTTTCTTTGATGTTGTTTATTATATTAGTAACAAGATTATTAAGATTATGGTCTTTTTTCATGGCGTCCGTGATGCTCGTTATGGAATACACAATAGTTGAATGGTCCCTTCCGCCGAATTCCGCACCGATTGTTGCAAGTGGCATTTTTGTTATCGCACGTACTATGTATATGGCAACTTTTCTCGCTACAGAAACCTGTGAGGCTCTTTTATTTGACCTCAGGTCTTCCGGCGATACACCATAAACTCCCGAAACTTCTTCAATTATCTTTTCAACCGTTATAGGTGTAGGGTGTTCATTGGTCATAATATCACGGATAACTCCCTGTGCCATAGATATAGTTATAGGTCCGCCTGAAAAGTGATTCAGTGCTTTCAGACGCATTACAGCACCTTCAAGCTGTCTTATGTTGGTTTTCAGACGGTTTGCTATAAATTCCGCAACTTCTATGGAAAGTTTAAGTTCAAGCAGTTCTGATTTTCTGCTTATTATAGCAAGTCTTGTTTCGTAGTCGGGTGCAGAGACATCAGCTATAAGACCGCCTTCAAGTCTCGACATAAGACGCACATCAAGATTCTGAAGTTCTCTCGGTGCCTTGTCAGATGTGATTACTATCTGTTTGCCCTCCTGATGCAGTTTATGGAATGTGTTGAAAAGTTCTTCCTGCATACGTTCTTTACCCATAAAGAATTGTATATCCTCGATAATAAACAAATCAATTGAACGGTATTTTTCATGGAAGTCGGTAGTACGTCTTGCGTTGATTGCCTGTACAAACTCATTGGCAAAATTTTCGCTGGTTATGTAGATTATTTTCAATTCAGGGTGTTTTTCACGGACTGCATTTAAAATAGCGGTTACAAGATGAGTTTTTCCCATACCTGAAGCACCGTATATAAACAGCGGATTATATTCAGATACAGGTGTTTCGCCACAGCTTTTCGCCACGGATTTACAGCAGGCAATTGCAAATTCATTTGAACGTCCCTCTGTGAATGTCTCGAAAGTATATTCATATTTTGAAAATTCAGAATTATTACTTTCGGGGTCATAGGAGTTCATAGCAATACCCTGTGTTCGTCTTGGTTCAACGTCAATGACCATTTCCACTTCATGGTCAAGAATGACCTTGAGAGCCTCTTTAAGTATTTTACCGTAAGTTTCTTGTACAAGGTCACGCTGAAAAGCCGTCTGTATTTTAAAGTATGCTTTATTGCCGTCAAGGCTTACCGGTTTCAGCGGAGCTATCCATGTGTTCATACCGATTGATGGAATCTTGTTGTTTTCAAGGCAGTATTCTTTTACTTGTTCAAAGACTTCCTCAAATGATTCCGTTGTTTTCATATTTTCCCTCCGTATTATAATGATATTTCCGGAACTATTCCGGAGAAGATGTAAAAAAATACAATTATTATGTATAATTTTACACTCCGGCTGACCTGTATTCAGTTCCGGCAGAAACAGTAAAATAATAATTATTTCCTGTAAATATTATACCATATATGGCAGAAAAAATCAAGTATTTTTCCAAAAAAAAATTAGAAATTATTGTGAAATAACAGCACTTTTTTAAACAAAATGACGGATAAAATATTTAAATTAAATAAAAAATTACCTGTTTTTTTAAAATTCAGGAAATTTTTTTAAAAAAATATAATATGTCAAAATTCTACCATTTTTTCGTAATGATTACAGTAAAGAATTTTAATATATAAGGTTAAAAAATATAAAGATATACGGAAATCTGAAAAAAATTTCTTAAACTGCTTGACATGACGTTTTTTTTGTTATATAATATTTGAGTGCAATGCCGGATTATTCGCATTGCCTGTGTTTGCATTCAGGACTTTCCGGAAGTTCCGGAAGTTCCATATACATTTAAGAGAGAGGAGGAACTGAATATGAAAAGAACATATCAGCCTAAAAAGCTCCACAGAAAGAAGGAGCATGGCTTCATGAAGAGAATGGCTACTAAGAACGGCAGAAAGGTTTTAGCTCGCAGAAGAAACAAGGGCAGAGCAAGATTAACTCACTGACGAGGCTGACCACAAAAATCTTTTTTTGTGGTCTTTTTTGTTAATCCAACCTTTTATTTTTTCCGGCGGAATACGTAAAATTCCGCTCCAGAGGTACTATTTATGCTTTATACAGAAATCCTTAATGATAACAGAGACTTTTTAAACCTTTATAAAAAAGGTAAATTTACAGCCTGTAAGTATTCAGTGATATACGTCAGACCTAACGGCAGACCTTATAACCGCCTCGGCATAACCGCAAGCAAGAAAATAGGAAACGCTGTCCATCGCAACAGGGCAAAACGCCTTATAAGGCTTGCTTACCGTGATGCAGAAATAAAAATGCCTGTGGGTATAGATATAGTGATAGTGGCAAGAAGTCCGATATGTGAAGTGAAATCACAGGATTACTGTGCATACATGGACAAATACGGAGTGCCGGAAATTACAAGGATATACGAAAATTTTTCCGGTGAAAAGAAAAGGAAATGAAATATCTTCTTATTCTGCTGGTAAAATTCTACAGAAAGTTTATATCACCACTGTTTCCGCCATGCTGTAAATATTATCCGACGTGCAGTACATACGCCCTGCAAGCTATAGAACGCTTCGGGGCTTTCAGGGGTATACTGCTTGCTATATGGCGTCTCTTACGCTGTAATCCGTGGTCTATGGGCGGTATAGACTATGTGCCGGAAAAATTTACGTTCCGGATTAAAAAATATGACTACACTTCATGCGAATGCTGTAGTCAGCATTATGATGATAAAGACAATCAAAACTGAGAGGTATTAGAAATTGAATTCACTTTATGACATAATCGGAATCCCTTTCGGGTATCTGATGTATCTTATTTACTCGCTGTGCAATAACTATGCACTGGCGATAATCATATTCACGATAGTGACAAAACTTCTGTTGTTTCCTGTGAACTATCATACACAGAAAAATTCCGCACGTATGCAGTTACTGAATCCGAAAATGGAAAAACTCCGGAAAAGTTACGCAAGTAATCCGGAAAGGCTTCAGCAGGAACAGCAGAAACTGTATCAGCAGGAGGGCATAAACCCTATGGCTTCGTGTATGCCAGCCCTTGTACAGATGTTATTGCTTTTCGGTGTTATTGACGTTGTATACAAGCCTATAACACATATTCTGCATATATCAAAGAATATACGTCAGGCAGCTTTTGACATTGCCGGTGAACTCGCCGGAACTAATGTCGGCAGTTTCAGTAATCTGCGTAGCGAACTGACCATTATGGAACAGCTTGACAAAAGTAAAGACAGTTTCAGCGGACTGGCAGAAAGCTTTATGACGAAAGTTTCTGAGTTCGGTTCACATTATACAGTTTTCGGGGCAAATCTCGGAAAAATTCCGGAACTGCACCCTGAAGTATGGAATAAAGAATCTGTTATACTTTTCTGTATACCGTTTCTTGCCGGACTCGCACAGCTTGTACAGTCAATATACAGTCAGGTTCACCAGAAAAAAGTAAATCCGGAAATGGCTTCCGGTGGTGGCTGTATGACACTTATGATGTATCTTATGCCGTTAATGTCGGTAGTATGGGCATTCGCTCTGCCTGCCGGTATAGGTTTCTACTGGATATGGAGTTCTCTTTTTTCGTTCCTGATAAATTTAGGACTTAACATATATTTCACCCCTGAACGTACTAAGGAAATAAACGAAAAAGAAAAGGAAAAAGCCCGTGTTTACGCCGAAAAACACCCCGAAAAAAAGACCTTCATGCAACGTATGCTTGAACAGCAGGCAGAACTTGAACGTCAGCAGAACGGTGGCGGAAAAAATTCCGGAAAAGGTAAGGCGTCACGCTCCGAAATGAATAAGCAGAACCGTGATAAACTTAAAGAAGCACGTAAGCGTATGGCAGAAAAATACGGCGAAGAATACGACGAAAATTATAATGATGATGATTGAAAATCCTTTATGGAGGTATTAAAATGACTGAAATTTTTACTGCAAAGACGGTTGAAGAAGCTAAAAAACTCGCCGTTCAGAAATTCGGCAGAAATATAGATGAGATAAATTTTGAAATAATTGAAGAATCTACAAAAGGTTTTTTCGGACTTGGTGCGAAAGATGCTAAAGTTAAAGCAACTTATATTGAAAACACTGAAGAAATTCAGATGGTGGGAGCAGATGTTGAAAACTTTGGAAGCACTCAGATGATAGAGGCAGATATTGCCGAAAAACCGGCAGAAGTTCAAATGGTGGGGGCAGATGTTGAAAACTCCGAAGAAACTAAAATAAGTGCAGATATTGCCGAAAAACAGGAAAAAACTAAAATGATGGGGGCTAATGTTGAAAACTCCGAAGAAGTTCCGGTGGTGGAGGCTGTTGTTAAAAAAGTACCGGCAGAAAATGAAGACATTCCGGAAGATGATGGCGATTATTCCATAGAAAACATGACCCTGATTGAAGACAAGGCTCTTATGCACGAAAAGGTTAAACTTGCTATCGACTATATAATAAGTATTCTCAGGGCTATGAACGTTGAGGCGGACTTTACTGTTTATCAGAATGAAAAAAGTGCAATCATAGACATAAAAAGTGTAAACAACGGTACTGTAATAGGCAGACGTGGTGAAACTCTTGATTCAATACAGTATCTTTGTTCGATTATCGCAAACAAGGGCGACAAGGATTATTTCAGAATAACCCTTGACTGTCTGAATTACCGCAAGAAAAGAAGAGAAACTCTTGAACAACTCGCTGTTAAAGTATCGAAAAATGTACTTCGTACCGGACGTTCACAACCTCTTGAGCCTATGAATCCATACGAAAGAAGAGTTATTCATTCAGCAATATCTAAAACAGATGGTGTATCTTCGCATTCAGTAGGCGAAGAACCTTACAGAAAAATTATAATAACTTCGGACAATCCTCGAAAAAACAACAGAAATAACCGGAATAACGGTAAAAAACGTTACGACGGTCAGAAAAATGAACGCAGACAGAATAACCGTCCGAAAAATCACGAAAAGCCAAACTTTGAAAGAAAAAAAGTAGATATTTCAACAAGTTTTGAAAAAGATTACAAACGTCCGAAACCGGAAGATGCTATTGAAGGCGGTCTTTACGGTAAAATAGAAATCTGATTATTTTTTTCAGGAGTGATTTTTTTGTCAACTATAACAGCAGTTTCTACACCTGACGCCACCGGCGGTATAGCTGTAATAAGAATCTCCGGAGATGATGCCCTGAAAGTTGCGGAAAAAGTATTCGTACCGGCTGGAAAACAGGTTATATCTGAAATGAAAGGCTATACGTGCTGTTACGGTACTGCACATGATAACGGTGAACGTCTCGACGACTGTATACTTACAGTTTTCCGTAAACCTCATAGCTATACCGGTGAAGATGTCGCTGAAATTTCATGTCACGGCGGAATATACGTTACAAGACGTATCCTGCGGACTATCCTTAAAAACGGTGCGGAAAACGCACAAGCCGGTGAATTTACTAAAAGAGCGTACCTCAACGGAAAACTTGACCTCACACAAGCTGAAGCCGTTATGGATATAATATCCGCTAAGGGTGAACGTGAACTCCGTATGGCTGAAAATCTCCGTGAGGGTACGGCGTTCAGAAAAGCTGAAAAATGTTCCGGAAAATTACTGAAAATTCTTGGTGACCTTTCTGCATGGACAGACTATCCGGAAGAAGATATTCCGGAAGTCAGACCGGAAAATTTATGTCGTGAGCTTATGGAAGTCCGGAAAGAACTTTCTTCGCTTATCGAAAATTACGACAGCGGACGTATTATCCGTGAAGGTGTTTCGACGGTAATAATCGGTAAACCAAATGTGGGAAAATCTACGCTTTTCAACTGTCTGAGCGGTTGTGAAAGAAGTATTGTGACGGATATAGCCGGTACTACAAGAGATGTTGTGGAAGAATCCGTTAAAATCGGTGATATAGTTCTGCGTCTTTCCGATACCGCCGGAATACGTCATACAGATGATTTGATTGAAGAAATAGGCGTTAATATCGCCGAAAAACTTATTTACTCATCTGAACTTATTATAGCCGTTTTCGACGGAAGTTCTCCGCTTACACAGGAAGATACTGACCTGCTCCGGAAAATAAATTCCAGAAAAGCTATAGCTGTCATAAATAAAAGTGATATGGGTATATTACCGGAAGTCCCCGAAGAAACAGGAAAATATATCAAACATACTGTATATCTTTCTGCAAAGAAAAACAGCGGTCTTGAAATGCTCAGTCAGGCTATAGAGGATATTTTTCATATAAATGAAAATACTTTTTCTGCCCCGTCCGTAGCGAATGAACGTCAGAAAAAATGTATAGATTCTGCACTTTCCTGTGTTGAATCAGCTGTTTCTGCCCTCGAAAACGGTGAACTTCTTGACGCTGTAAACATCCTTATTGACGAGGCAGAACAATATTTATTAAGTCTTACCGGTAAAAAAATTACAGATGCAGTCGTTGATGAGGTGTTTTCAAGATTCTGCGTCGGCAAATAATGTTCTACGTGGAACATTCAGGAGGTTTTTTGAATGTCATATAAAATGGGAAGTTTTGATGTTGCAGTAGTCGGAGCAGGTCACGCCGGTGTTGAAGCTGCCCTTGCTTCTGCAAGACTGGGGTGCAGGACGGTCATGTTTACTATATCGCTTGACCAGATAGCTAATATGCCGTGTAATCCGTCAATAGGCGGTACTGCAAAGGGACATCTTGTAAGGGAAATTGATGCTCTCGGTGGCGAAATGGGTAAGGCGGCGGATAAATGTTTCATACAAAGCCGTATGCTTAATAGGGGAAAAGGTCCGGCGGTACATAGTCTGAGGGTACAGGCTGACCGTGTAATGTATCACGACTATATGAAAAATGTATGCGAAAATCAACGCAATCTTTATGTGAAACAGGCTGAAATTGCTGAAATAATCGTCGAGGACGGGAAAATTACTGGTGTAGTAACATCTTTAGGTGCTGAATATTCCGTAAAGGCTGTAATAATCGCTACAGGTACTTATTTAAAAGGTAAAATTCATATCGGTGAGGTATCATATGAAAGCGGTCCGGATTCTGCACTGCCAAGTAAATATCTTTCCAAAAGTCTTGTGGAACAAGGTATTGAATTACGTCGTTTCAAGACCGGTACACCTTGCCGTGTCCATAAAAGAAGCATAAATTTTGATTTCATGGAGCGTCAGGACGGCGACGAAAATATAGTACCGTTTTCATTTGAAACATCTGCTGAGGGTCTTGAAAATAAAGTATGCTGTTATGTCACGTATACCAACAGTAAAACTCATGAAGTTATTCTGTCAAATCTCGACCGTTCACCGCTTTATTCCGGACGCATTGAGGGTGTAGGACCTCGTTACTGTCCGTCGATAGAAGACAAAATCGTGAGATTTTCCGAAAAGCCGAGGCATCAGCTTTTTGTCGAACCTATGGGACTTTCTACGGAAGAATATTATTTACAAGGTATGTCATCATCACTGCCGGAAGATGTTCAGCTTGCATTTCTGCGTACTATCGACGGTCTGGAAGATGTCGAAATAATGCGTCCGGCATATGCCATAGAGTACGACTGTTGTGACCCTACACAACTTTCTAATACATTGGAGTTCCGGAAAATAAAAGGTCTGTACGGTGCAGGACAGTTTAACGGAAGTTCCGGTTATGAAGAGGCTGCCGCACAAGGAATAGTCGCCGGTATTAATGCTGCTCTTAAAATAAAAAACCGTGAACCTATGGTACTTGACAGGGCGAGTTCGTATATCGGTACTCTTGTTGATGACCTCGTGACTAAAGGCTGTTCAGACCCTTACAGAATGATGACGTCAAGAAGCGAATATCGTCTTGTACTCCGTCAGGATAACGCTGACCAGAGGCTTATACCGATAGGATATAAAATCGGACTTATAAGTGAAACACGTTACAGAAAGCTCATTGATAAAACAGAAAAAGTAGGTACTGAAATAAAACGTGTAAATACATTGAATATCTCCCCGACGGATAAAATAAATGATTTTCTTGAAAAAACAGGAACTTCACGTCTTTCGACAGGTTGCAAACTGGGTGACCTGCTCCGGCGTCCGAAAATAAGTTATAAGTCGCTCGCTCCTTTTGACCCAGACAGACCTGAACTTTCTGACGAAATAGCCGAACAGGTAGAACTTCAGATTAAATATGAGGGATATATTTCAAAGCAACTCGCACAGATTGAACAGATGAGAAAACACGAATCAAAAAAATTACCGGAAAATTTCGATTATCATGATGTATATGGTCTTAGACTTGAGGCTATCGAAAAACTTAATAAAATACAACCATCTTCACTCGGACAGGCTTCAAGAATTTCCGGAGTGTCTCCGGCGGATATATCTATTCTTGATGTATGGCTACAGCGAAGAACGGAGGAACAATAAAAATGCTTCCTGAATACGATTTCTGTAAACAAAGTTTTGAAATGTTCCACTTGGAACTTTCGGAGGATATATATAAGAAACTGGATATATATGCGGATTTTCTTGTTGAATACAATAAAAATGTGAATCTTACGGCGATAACTGAACCTGTTGAAATACTGTATAAACATTTCATTGACAGTGTTCTTATTGACAAATATGCTGAAATTCCGGAAAATGCAAGTCTTATTGACGTCGGGACAGGTGCGGGCTTTCCGTCTGTACCGTTGAAACTTTTCAGACCGGATATAAAAATAACTTTACTGGACAGTCTGAACAAGCGTATAACTTTTTTGCAGATATTATGCGAAAAACTCAGTATTGAAGCGGAGTTCATACACGACAGGGCGGAAATTACCGGTAAAAAACCTGATTATCGTGAAAAATTCGATATATCCTGTGCGAGAGCAGTAGCTAATATGTCGGTACTGAGTGAAATATGCCTGCCGTTCGTAAGAGTTGGTGGGGTATTCGTAGCTATGAAAGGTCTTACTGAAAATATTTCCGACGGAAATAATGCCATACAGCTTTCGGGTGGGAAAATTACGGACGAATTTATTTATGATGTCGCCGGTGATAACCGGAAAATAGTTACTGTAAAAAAAATATCGCATACTCCGACAAAATATCCGAGAAATAGCGGTCAGATAAAAAAGAAATCTCTGTAATTATAACGTATGTTGTTATAAAAAGCGTCATTATGTCGATTAAGGGCACTTTTTTTGTGTAGTAAATATTTCCCGTAAGTGTTAGAATGTTTTTACAGGGAAAAATTTCCCGAGTATTCATATGAGGTAAAAACAATGGCACTTCTAAATTTTACAAAGGACAAACTTATAAGTAAAGTGGTTGAGATTGATATAAACCTGATTATTCCTGACCCGAATAAATCAACCGGTTTTAAGGATACGGAAATTTCAGAACTTGCGGAAGCGGTCATGAAAAACGGAGTTTTACAACCGCTGTCCGTGAAAAGATGTAGTAAAGGGTTTGAAGTCATTACAGGTGAAAAATATCTTGAAGCCGCTAAAATATGTGGGCTGAAAACTGTTCCATGTATTGTGCATGAAGTAAATGACAGGGATTCTGCTATTATGGCACTTGTCGAAAATATCAGACATCAGAATTTATCATTCTTTGATGAGGCGACGGCTATCGAAAGACTTATTACATATTACGGTATGACACAGGAAGATGCAGCTGCAAAACTCGGTAAGGCACAAAGTACCATAGCCAATAAATTACGTCTTCTCCGTCTTACCGAAGAAGAACGTGAACTGATAGTCAAGTATGGTCTTACAGAACGTCATGCAAGAGCCTTACTTAAACTTGCAAGTCCTACAGACAGACTTGTTATTCTTGAAAAAATTATCAAGGATAATCTTAATGTTGAACGTACCGAAAAACTTATTGAAGATTTTATCGGCTCTCAGCGTGAAAAGGCAAATTATAAAAAACGTTCCAGAGTTTTTCAGAATGTAAAAATATTTATTAATACATTAAATAAGACCGTAGAAACAATGCAGTCGGCAGGGATTCCGGCAAATTCACAGAAAATTCAGAATGATGATTATATAGAATATCGTATAAGAATACCTGTTCAGAAAGTAAAATGATAGAAAGTTCCGCGTGAAGTGATTTCATGTGGAACTTTTTTTATAATGTTCCGCGTAGAACATTAAAACAAGTATAAAAATTATAGAACTACTATTTACAAAGCGTTTAAAAGGTGATATAATATTAGATATAAAAAATGAAAGGAATGAATACTATGGGCAAAATAATTGCAGTTGCAAATCAAAAAGGCGGTGTAGGAAAATCCACTACCACCGTAAATCTTTCTGCATATCTTGGTTCAAGGGGATTCAAAGTTCTCTGTATTGATTCAGACCCACAGGGTAATACTACTACTGCATTCGGAATCAAGAAAAAATCCGCCAGTGCCTCAACATATGATGTCCTGACCGGTAAAACAAGGATTCAGGAAGCCGTTATGGAAACTGATTTCAGTAATGTTTCGATAATACCGGCTACAGAATCTCTTGCAGGTTGTGAAATAGAACTCATCAACTTCGAGAACAGAATGCAACGTCTGAAAATGCAGACCCTTACTTGTCGTGAAGACTATGACTATATATTTATTGACTGTCCACCGGCACTGGGACTTATTACCATAAATGCACTGGTTGCTTGCGATACGGTAATTGTACCGATGCTTGCAGAGTTCTTCGCACTGGAGGGACTTTCACAGCTTGTCAATACAATAAAGATTGTCAAGACAAATTACAATCCCATACTTAATATTGAGGGAATTGTTTTCACTATGTTTGACGGAAGACTTAATGTAGCAAATGACGTTGTTGCAGAAGTAGAAAAGTATTTCCCGGATAAAATCTTCAGAACCAAGATACCAAGAAATGTAAGACTTTCAGAAGCTCCAAGTCATGGAAAACCGGTCATGTATTATGATAAGTCTTCAAAAGGTGCAGAGGCTTATGAACTTCTCGGACACGAACTTCTCGGAGAGCCTCTTGAACTTCCGAAGAAAAAACTCAGGGGAATTTTTTCATTCAACAGGAAATAATCCGGAAAGGAGTTTTTATATATGGCTATAGGTGGACTTGGTGCAGGGCTTGACAGTCTTTTCAGCGACAATACAAGTGAAATACAGGTTAAAAAAACCTTGAGAACTTCCGAAATAGAACCTAATCGTGACCAGCCCAGAAAAGTTTTCAGTGAAGAAGCAATAGCATCTCTTGCGGAATCTGTACGGGAACACGGTATGTTACAGCCGATACTGGTCAGACCTCTTGCAATGGGTGGTTATCAGATTGTTGCCGGTGAAAGACGTTGGAGAGCTGCCAGAATGTTAGGTCTTGACGAAGTACCGGTTAATATACGTGAACTTTCTGACATACAGGCTATGCAGATTGCCGTAATAGAAAATCTTCAGCGAGAAAATCTTAATCCGGTTGAAGAAGCTAACGGTTATTGCGACCTTATCAAAAAATATGGTATGACACAGGAACAGGTTGCAAAAATGACAGGACGTTCACGTTCTGCAATTGCCAATTCTGTAAGAATACTTTCACTTCCGGACACTGTACTTTATATGATTGAAACCGGTAGTTTGTCAGTAGGTCATGCAAAAGTATTGCTTTCGGTTATTGAAGATGTGGAATTTCTTACTGAAATTGCTGAAAAAGCATCTGACGGTAAAATGACTGTACGTCAGCTTGAAAACGAAATACATAAAAGAGACAATATGCTTCAGAAAGAAATTGAAAGAGATATGGCGGATAATTATTTTTCTGAAATGGAAATTGCATTGAATGTGCGTCTCGGACGTAAAGTCAAAGTAAAACATAGTGGTGAAAAAGGTTCGCTTGTACTTGAATTTTACGATAAGGACGATTTGAAGACAATTGCCGAAAAACTCGCAAAAGACTATGAATAAAAGGAGTATTTATAAATGATTGATAAAAAGTTGATTCGTACAAATCCGGAAATTGTAAGGGAAAACATTAAGAAGAAATTTCAGGACGAAAAACTTGAACTCGTTGACAAGGTACTTGAATTTGACGAGCAATGCAGAAAAGCCAAGGCAGAAGGTGATGACCTCCGTAATCAGAAAAACAAGAAAAGTAAGGAATTTGGTAAATATAATGCAATTATTGCCAAGTCGGAAGACGAGGATTTAAAAGCCGAGGCACAGGAAAATATTTCCAGACTTACCGCAGAAATAGAAGAAATCGACAAAAGACGTGAGGAACTCGAAAAACTTGAAACGAAACTTAATGAAGAAATCCGTAAGATAATGCTTGTTATACCGAACATCATTGACGAAAGCGTACCGGTAGGCAGAAACGACAGCGAAAATGTAGAAGTAGAACGTTTCGGCGAAGCATATGTACCGGATTTTGAAGTACCGTATCATGTTGATATAATGGAAAAAGTCAACGGCATTGACCTTGACAGTGCAAGAGATAAGACAAGCGGTAACGGTTTTTACTATCTGACCGGTGACATAGCAATGTTACAGTCGTGTATACTTTCGTATGCGAGAGATTTTATGGTAGACAAGGGATTTACATATTGTATACCGCCGTTCATGATTAGAAGTAATGTTGTTACCGGAGTAATGAGTTTTGCAGAAATGGAAGGTATGATGTATAAAATAGAGGGTGAGGATTTGTATTTAATCGGCACAAGCGAACACTCTATGATAGGACGTTTCATTGATACCATAACGCCGGAAGAAGAACTTCCTAAGACACTGACGAGTTATTCACCGTGTTTCCGTAAGGAAGTAGGCGCACACGGTATCGAAGAACGTGGTGTTTACAGAATACACCAGTTTGAAAAACAGGAAATGATAGTAATCTGCAAGCCGGAAGAAAGTATGGAATGGTTTCATAAACTGTACAGCTATACGGTTGAATTTTTCCGTACACTTGATATACCAGTACGTACACTTGAATGCTGTTCCGGTGACCTCGCTGACCTTAAAGTAAAAAGTATAGATGTAGAAGCATGGTCACCGAGACAGCAGAAATATTTTGAAGTCGGAAGCTGTTCAAATCTCGGCGACGCTCAGGCAAGACGGCTCGGAATAAAATTCAAGACCGCTGACAAGAAAAAATATTTTGCACATACACTGAATAATACAGTAGTCGCACCACCAAGAATGTTGATAGCATTTCTTGAAAACAATCTCAATTCCGACGGAAGTATAAGGATTCCTGAAGCACTTCGTCCGTATATGCGTAAGGACGTAATAAAAGTTCCGGTCAAGAAGTAATCAGTTTTCGGAATCAGGAAAATTATCTGCATTTTTTGCAACGGTACACAGGCACATTGCAAACATTCCTACAGTACCGCCGAAAAATGAACCTAAAAGAAAATACATCATAAAAAAATCACCTCATTATATATTATATGGATTTTTAATTCAGGTAAACAAAAAAGTCACGGAAAATTTTTTAATCCGTGACTTTTATTTTTATTTAAGCATTTCGAGTATGCTGTTTTTCGGAATAACTCCGACGGATTGTTTCTGTATAACGCCGTCTTTCACTACAACGAGTAACGGAATACTTTCCACTCTGAAAGCTACAGAAAGTTCGGGCTGTTCATCAACATTTACCTTGCCGACTTTTATTTTTCCGTCGAGTTCCTCAGCGATTTCGGATATAACCGGCAAAAGCATCATACAAGGTCCGCACCAGCCTGCCCAGAAATCGAGTAAAACAGTACCTTTGAAGTTTCTTACTTCTTCGTCAAAATTTTCCTTGGTGATGTTTATTTCCATAAAAATCAATCCTCCTTGGATTTGTAGTATAACATACAATGACAGAATCCCTCAAAATCAGGGTCAGCAATCTGTTCACGGAATTCTTTGCACATACATTTGTTTTCGGGTATGCGTTGAATACGACACGGGCAGTAACCGTCTTTAAGTTTAAGACCTTCTTTTATTTTTGCGACTACTTCCTTATCGGGATTAAGAGATATTTTCATAAAAAGCCCTCCTTTCTGATATTATGACTTTCCGGCTGACTTTTAATGCATTTCCGAAAATGTTCCATGTGGGACAATCATTCCGACAGTTCGGAAGCCATATTTTCAATCTGTAAGAGATTTTCAGATTTCACAGCGGATTTTATAGTCACGGAATTTTCAAGCCACGTGATATTTTTTGATTTTGCAAACATTTCACGCATGACTTTTCCGGCGGTGACAGCCCACGAACCGTTTTCAATGATACCTATTGTACGGTTCTGGAAATTTCTTTCAGTAAGAGCGAGAATAAAGTGTTTCATGAAAGGGAAGACATCAGCATTGTAAGTAGGTGAGGCAAGGACAATTTTTCCGTATCTGAAAGCATCTTCGACAGCTTCAGCGAGGTCTTCACGGGCGAGGTCACAGAGAACGACTTTCGGACAGCCTTTTTCAGTAAGTTTTTCCGCAAGGATTTCGCAGGCTTTTTTTGTATTGCCGTATACAGAAGTATAAGCAATCATAACGCCGTCACTTTCGACGCCGTATGAAGACCATGTATTATATAGTCCGAGATAGTAGGCGAGATTTTCTTTCAGTACGACACCATGAAGCGGACATATAATCTGTATATCCAGTCCGGAGGCTTTTTTAAGAACCGTCTGAACCTGTACGCCGTATTTTCCGACGATTCCGAAATAATAACGTCTTGCTTTACAAGCCCAGTCTTCTTCAACATCTGAAGCACCGAATTTCCCGAAAGCGTCAGCGGAGAAGAGAATTTTTTCGGTACTTTCGTAAGTTAACATAACTTCGGGCCAGTGTACCATAGGTGCGAACACAAAATTAAGTACGTGTTTACCGAGTGAAAGTGTATCGTTTTCCTTTACGACCAGTTTTTTCAGATTTTCGGTATCTTCAAAGAAGTTAGCGAGCATAGTGAAAGTTTTGGCATTGCCGACGATAGTAGTTTCCGGAAATTCTTTCATGAAGTCCATAATGTTTGCGGAGTGGTCACATTCCATGTGCTGTACTATGAGATAGTCCGGCTTACGTCCGTCAAGGACTTGCTTTATATTGGTGAGCCATTCACCTGAAAATTTTGCGTCTACTGTATCGAGTACGGCAATTTTTTCGTCCATGATTACATATGAGTGATAAGCCATACCATTAGGGACGATATACTGTCCCTCGAATAAGTCAACATCATGGTCATTGACACCCACGTTAAAAATGTCATCTGTGATATGCATAATAAAAATACCTCTTTTCATATTTTGAATACTTTTATTATAGCATATTTTTCCACGGAAAAAAAGACTTTTCAGAAAAATTTTTCTATTTGAATTATAAATAACGTTTGATATCTCCATATGATTTTTTTTGTTGATTTTCTACAAAAAGATACCTTTTTAAAAATGTTCCGTGTGGAACATTTTGTAATAATGTAAACCGTATTTGTAGCATGATACGGCATTATATGAATATTACTTTTAGTATGGTCAAATATATGTATATTATGGAATTTCAGGTGACGTTAATTTTCACAAATAGGATAATAATAATTTGTTTTGTTCGCTGAATTACAACAGTTTCAATTTCCGGATATTGACAAATAATTCTCCGGAATGTATAATATTAACTGTAAGTATGTGATTATGCATACCTGAGAAAAATGTATTAAAAGTAAGGAGAAATGACTATGAATCTTAATGGACTGTCAAAGAAAGAGGTTGAAGAAAGTCGGAAAAAACACGGCGATAATAATCTTACTCAGATACCCCCTGACCCGTTATGGAAAAAAATTCTCGAAGGTTTCAAAGACCCTATGATTATGATACTTATAGTTGCACTTGTAGTACAGGTTGTATTATGCTTTATGGGTCAGGCGGAGTGGTTCGAGCCGGTAGGGGTACTTATAGCCATACTCATTGCCAACGGAGTTTCCTCTATCAGCGAACACAAACAGGAAAATAAAGCCTCCGCACTGAAAGAGGCAGAAGAATCCAAAGAAATGGCAAAAGTCATTCGTGACGGCAAACTATGTGAAATCCATGTCAGCGAAGTAGTAGTAGGAGATATTGTATATTTGCAAGCCGGTGACAAGATTTCCGCAGACGGCGAAATAGTTGACGGTGAAGTGCATATTGACCAGTCAGCACTTAACGGTGAAACCGAAGAAGCTGAAAAACGTCCTGTAAAGTCCGGTGAAAAATACAATATAAAAGACCTGCTCAACAAACATTATGCATACCGAGGTACAGTAGTATGCGGTGGTGAAGCATATATGGAAGTAAAAGTAGTAGGAGATAAGACGCTTTTCGGAGAACTTGCCCTTGAAGTACAGGAAGATACACGAGAGACACCATTACAGGTAAAACTTTCAAAACTTGCGAAACAGATTTCAATGTTCGGATATGTCGGAGCTATTGCAATTATCATATGTACAATATTACAGACTGTCATAGGCGACGGTGCACCGGATTCGGCAATAGGTTGGATTAAGGTTGTAATGAATGCTATAACAGTAGCGGTTACTATCATAGTATGTGCAGTGCCGGAAGGTCTTCCAATGCTGACATCTATATTACTTTCATTCCAGAGCCTTAAGATGTCAAAGGATAACGTACTTGTAAGAAAAATAAACGGTCTCGAAACAGCCGGAAGTCTCAGTCTGCTTTATAGTGATAAGACAGGTACTATCACAGAGGGTAAACTTTCAGTAGTGGAATTTATCACAGGAGACGTGAAGAAATTTTCAAAACTTTCGGACACGTCGGAGAAGTTCATAGATGATATAGTTGTAGGAGCAGGCGTAAATAACAGTGCTTCTGCGAGTGACGGCAATGTTATAGGCGGAAACAGTACAGACCGTGCTTTAATGAATTTCCTTATTGACGCCAAGGCAGAAAACAAAATAGACAAAAACGAGGCTACAAATTTCAATCCGTTCAACTCTACACAGAAGATGTCAAGCGTGACCATTTCAAGAAACGGTGAAAGTTATACTTATGTAAAGGGAGCACCGGAAAAACTTCTTGTACGATGTACACAGTATGTTGATTCAGCCGGAAATGTAAAAGTTCTTGATAATCATAAGGCGATAACAAAGTATATCGACGAACAGGCAGGACGTTCAATGAGACTTCTTGCGGTTGCTAAGCGTGACGGCGACAGTGACGAAGGTGACCTTACACTTGTATGTATTCTGTGTATCAGGGATAATGTACGTAAAGAAGCAGTCGACGCTATAAAGGAAGTACAGAATGCCGGAATACAGGTAGTAATGGTTACCGGTGACCGCAAGGAAACAGCAGTAGCCATAGCAAAGGAAGCCGGACTTATCCGGAAAGAAACAGATATTGCACTTACTTCGGCGGAACTGAATGAAAAATCCGACGAAGAGCTTAAAAAAGTCATACCGAATTTAAGAGTAGTCGCCAGAGCATTGCCGACTGACAAGAGCCGTCTTGTAAGATGTGCTCAGGAATTGGATTACGTAGTAGGAATGACCGGCGATGGTGTCAACGATTCACCGGCATTGAAAAAGGCAGATGTAGGATTTGCAATGGGTAGCGGTACTGAAGTTGCCAAAGAAGCTGGTGACATTACTATTCTTGACGATAATTTTTCTTCAATTGCGAAAGCTATTCTGTATGGACGTACAATGTTTAAAGGTATAAGGAAATTTCTTATATTCCAGTTGACAGTAAATGTCGCAGCGGTTCTGACGTGTTTCATAGGTCCACTTCTTGGAGAACCTACAATGATGACGGTTATACAGTTACTGCTTGTGAATCTTGCTATGGATACTCTTGCAGCTATTGCATTTGGTAGCGAACCCGCACTTAAGGAGTACATGAAAGACAGACCTATTCCACGTAACGAAAGTATAGTAAGTAAATCAATGCTGATACAGTTTATAATCAGCGGACTTTATATAACAGCAATCTGTCTGTGCATAAGATTTTTACCGGCAATCCGTGAAATTTTCGGTGGTGTAGACGATACGTATTTATGTTCAGCACTTTTTGCAACATTCATGATGGCTATCACATTTAATGGATTCAATGCACGTACTGAAAAACTGAACGTATTTGAACATTTAGGAAGAAACAAGAATTTCCTTATTGTAATGGGTGTATTGCTTCTGATACAATTTGTGTTTGTAACATTCGGTGGGGAGTTCCTGAGTGTCGAACCGCTTAATGTAAAGACATGGTTAATATGTATAGTACTTGCATTCATGGTTATTCCGCTTGACATGATACGTAAAGCGGTTACTAAGAAATAATATAGTAAAGGAGGAAACAAAAAATGAGTATTAATCTTCAGAAAGGTCAGAAAATAAACCTCAGTAAAGAGAGTAGCGGACTTAAAAGAATTATGGTAGGTCTTGGCTGGGACGAAGTCAGACAGAGTAGCGGAGGTTTTTTCAAGACATTATTTTCAGCACCACAGCAGGATATTGACTGTGATGCCTCTGTTATACTCTGCGGAGCAGACGGAAAAATTATCAGTAATGATATTAAATCAAGTGTTGTATACTTCGGAAACCTCAGACATCCAAGCGGTGCAATAGTACATCAGGGAGACAATCTCACCGGAGCAGGTGAGGGCGATGATGAGCAGATTATGGTTGATATAAGTCGGCTTCCGTCAGATATATACAAGGTTGTGTTTACCGTAAATATATATGACGCTTCCAGAAGAGGTCAGCATTTCGGAATGATTGAAAACGCTTTCATAAGACTTGTTGACATGGACAAAAATCAGGAAATATGCCGTTTTAATCTTTCTGAAAACTATAACAATATGACAGGTCTTGTTGTCGGTGAAATTTATCGGAAGGGTAATGAATGGAAATTCAATGCTATAGGACAGGCTGTAAAAGAAGCAAGCCGTCTGGACGCAATCATTTCACTTTACAGATAATCTGTGAAAGGAATCGGAAAAATGAATATAATAAATCTTGAAAACTCAAACAGAAGAATAACAAGTACACTAGGAAATTTCAGTGTTCTTGAATATAACCGTGACATAAGTGTTTCTTCCAACAACGCCGTTACAGAATATTTCATGGCAGAAATGGGAGTACATCGCAGACAGGTTGTTATAAATATGACCGGTTTGAATACAGCGATACTTCAGGCAGGTGCAATGCAGTGGATGGCAGGAGATATTAAAATTGCTACCGATATAAAAGGTGTAGGCGATTTAATGGGAAAAATGTTTAAAAGTTCAGTGACAAAGGAAACAACTGTCAAACCGAAGTACAGCGGTAATGGTATACTGGTACTTGAACCGACATACAAGTACATTATACTTAAGGAAGTAAGCGAATGGGGTTCAGGACTTGTCATTGAAGACGGTATGTTTCTTGCGTGTGACGGCACTGTAAATCAGGGAATTACTGCAAGGAAAAATATTTCTTCTGCCGTTCTTGGTGGAGAAGGTCTTTTCAATCTGTCGCTGAACGGTAAAGGCGTAGTTGCATTGGAAAGTAATGTTCCGGAAGACGAACTTGTTGAAATACGTCTTAATAACGACGAACTCAGAATTGACGGAAATATGGCTGTATGCTGGTCAAATTCGCTTGAATTTACCGTCGAAAAGGCTACGAAGTCATTAATAGGTTCAGTTGCAAGCGGTGAGGGTCTCGTGAATGTATACAGAGGCACGGGAACAGTTCTTATGGCTCCTGTTACGTCGTCGACATCACTGTTCAATGCTACAAACAGCATTTCTGCCAAACCATAATTAAAAAGGAGGTTTTTTATTTATGGCAATCAATTTACAGAAAGGTCAGCGATATGCATTCGATGGGAAAATAAGTCTTGCACTTGTAGGACTTGGCTGGGACACTAACCGTTATGACGGCGGTTACGATTTTGACCTTGATGCTTCTGCATTTCTTCTCGGCGAAAACGGAAAACTTCTTCGGGATGAGGATTTTGTTTTCTATAACAACCTTAACGGACGTGACGGAGCAGTAATTCATACCGGTGACAATCTGACAGGTGACGGTGAGGGTGACGACGAAGTTATTATTATCGACTTTACTAAACTTCCGCCGGAAATCGTGAAAATAGCTGTCTGTGTAACAATACATGAGGCTGAAGAACGTCGTCAGAATTTCGGGCAGGTTTCAAATGCATATATACGTGTTGCTAAAATGAAAGATGAGAATGATATTTCCGGAGATACTATATTGAGATTCGACCTTGAAGAAGAATTTTCTATAGAAACAGCCCTTGTTGTTGCGGAATTCTATAAAAGAAACGGTGAATGGAAATTCAATGCAATAGGTTCGGGCTATCAGGGCGGACTGGCTTCTATAGTACGTTCATATGGCGGAGATGTCTAAAATAACATACTTACGGCATTTACAATCATACAGATAACTATTCCCGTAATGGTTGGCAGTAGAAAACTAATGGCAGTCCATTTCAGACTGCCTGTTTCTTTTCTTATAGTCATACAGGTAGTGGCACACGGAAAATGAAAAAGTGTAAAAATCATCATGCATATGGCAGTAGTAATATTCCAGCCGTGTTCTATAAGAAGTTCATGAATCTGTACTGTATCGGACATTTCAACAAGATTTCCCTGTGCAAGATACGTCATGAGTATGATAGGGAATACTATTTCATTTGCCGGAAATCCCAGTATGAATGCAAGTAATATTACACCGTCAAGACCCATAAGACTTGCAAAAGGGTCAAGGAAATCAGCAACAACTGAAAGAATCGTACCATTTCCGATATTGACGTTAGCAAAAATCCATATAATAAGTCCGCACGGAATTGCAGAAGTACACGCACGTGCCAGTACGAATATAGTACGGTCAAAAACCGAACGTATCAGTACTTTTTTAAACTGTGGTTTCCGATATGGTGGAAGCTCCAGTGTAAATGACGAGGCTATACCTTTAAGAATCGTACATGAAAGAAGTTTAGACATTAACAGCGTCATCAGAACACCGGCTATTATTACCGCAAGAAGAATCAATGCCGACAGAAAACTGCCGGAAGTTACAAAAAACATGGTAATTATCATGATAATAGTAGGGAAACGTCCGTTGCATGGTACAAAATTATTTGTTATTATGGCAATAAGTCTTTCACGTGGTGAGTCTATAATACGACAGCCTGTAACTCCGCAGGCATTACAACCGAATCCCATAGCCATAGTTATGGCTTGTTTACCACAGGCATTAGCACATCTGAAACAATGGTCAAGATTGAAGGCTATTCTCGGTAAATACCCGAAATCTTCCAGCAGTGTGAAAAGCGGAAAAAATATCGCCATAGGTGGTAACATTACGGATACTACCCATGCAAGAACTTTATATATTCCCTGAATGAGTACACCGTCAAGCCATTGCGGTGCATTGACTTTTTCAAGACCGGCTGACATTATATCACCAAATCCGAAAAGAAATTTTCCGAGTAAGTCAGACGGGTAGTTAGCTCCGATAATTGTAATCCATAATATAATTCCGAAAAGAATAATCATTACAGGTATTCCGAAACGCCTGCTCAGAAATATACTGTCAAGTTTACGGTCACGGACGTATGGCGAGGATTTTTTATAACTTACAGTTTTTGCAACAATTTCGGAAGCCCTTTTGATAGTTGCGGAAATAATTTCGTCAGATATTTTTTCTGCTGTGAAACCTTTTTCTGTCATGGAATGTTTTATTTTATCAATTTCCGGAAAGTCCGTAAAATGAATGTTTTCATATTTTTCAGTTTTTTCAAGGAAAGATGTATTGTTTTCAAGTATACGCATTGCGACGGTTTCCGGCGGAAGTTTATGTATATCGTTACGGATTATACAGGAAATATCATTTACAGCTTTCTGAATTTCTTCGTCCACCGGAAGTATTTTCCTTGTTGGTATGGTATCTTCTTTTATGCAGTTGTAAAGACATTCAAGAAGTCTGTCGAGACCTTTTCCGTCACGAGCCGTTACGCCTATGACGTGTACACCTAAAATACGACTTAATAAATCGAGGTCTATTGTGATACCTTTTGTGTCCGCCTCGTCAAGAAGATTTACACATACTATAGTTTTCGGTGATACTTCTGTTATCTGTATGACAAGATTAAGATTTCTTTCAAGACAAGTCGCATCGCATACTACAATAACGGCATCAGTTTCCGTAAAATAAATGAAATCGCTTGCGGTAGTTTCTTCTGCGGAACTGTTCCGGAGCGAATACATTCCCGGAATGTCTGCAAGTATGAACCGCATATCTTTGTATTCAAAAAAACCCTCCGCACTCGATACCGTTTTCCCTGCCCAGTTACCTGTATGTTGATTCATACCGGTAAGGGCATTGAATACCGTTGACTTTCCGACATTTGGATTTCCGGCAAGTGCCACGAGATATTTATTGTTTTCCATTATATCACCTCCAGAATATATCATAGAATAATATGCCGGAAAATAATATAATATTCTTTTCAATCCATAGTGAAAAAAATAAAATGTTCCACATAGAACATTTTTATTTTGAATATTTAGGATTTATATTTTCGGGAGTATAATTATAGAGGTCACAAGCGATTTCAGATATAACGTCTTTAATTTCAAGATTTTCAAGAAATTTTTCCGGAATGGATTCTATACCGAGATAAGCACCGATAATATTTCCGGTGACCGCCCCTGTAGAATCGCTGTCACCGTTATGATTTACTGAAGCGATAATAGCCTTTTCAAAATCATTTTCGTATTTCAGGGCACAGTATACGGCAATAGCAAGAGTTTCTTCGGCTACCCAGCCTTCACCGAGTTCGTGAATAGCGTCAAGGTCAGTGATATTTTTTCCGGAAAGTTCAACGGCGGTATTCATAAGCTGACAGAAGTAATTTATATGTTCGTAATTTTTAAAAAGTTTTTTAGTATGGGAAATGCTGTCCATAACTGCCTCTTTGAGATAGATGTCAGTATGGGAGATAAGGTTTATGATATGTGCGAAACACGCTGACGGTATGTAGCCGAGCTCGTGACCGTGAGTAATAGCAGAGGCTTCCGCAGAAATCATATCAGTCTGTGATATTTTGGTTACATCCTTAAAGAAGAGACCGACAGGAGCTACACGCATTACACCACCGCAACCTTTACTGTCGTTTATGGGATTTCTTACAGAACCCATTTTACCGGAAGAGATAGCATTAAGGCACGTAAACCCGGGAGCACGTCTTTGCCATAATTCCGGAACGTCCATAAGCCACGAAGAAAGTAATGAACGGATTTTTGATTTTGTTTCATAGTAGCAGTTCTGAGTTATAAACCATTCCTTGTAGCAGTCGTATATTGATTGTATGTAAGAATCGTCCTTAGCACCAAGTAACAGACCATTTGCAGTAAAAAGCGTCATCTGAGTATAGTCCGATATGATAGCCTTATTGTTTCTGAGTTCATATTCTGTTATACCATTTTCCCCATAATGACCAAAAATTTCCTTTTCACGAAAAAATTCTACAGTATAGCCGAGAGCATCACCGACAGCCCCACCGATAAGGCAACCTTTATATTTGTCAAGAGTATTCATTATAGAAAAATCCTCCTTGATATTTTTTCATTTAACAAATCGTAATCATCCACGTATACAAGAATTGATGGGTTATTTATATTTTCACATTCAGGACATGAAAGCATAATTTCAGATGTACTATCTGTTTTGTGCATTTCCGCACTGCATTTTTTACAGATATGTTTATAATGTCCGATACGATAATAATCAGATTTCAAATCATCTTCCATAACATAAGGCGGAGCAGGTTTAGCGGAATTTTTCGGAGAGTATAGATTAAGTGCCCGTTCTAAAGACCAGTTACCGCATTGGCAGGTATACAGACATTGTTTAATATCTACCACTAAATTATCCCGACTTAAAAAAATATTTTTCCATTTATCGCCGTAAATTCCATTTTTTATATTTTCTACAGTTTGTTTGTATGAATAAGAATATAACTTACCATAACCTAAAAGTATATTATATTGATGTTTACATTTTTTACAACGGAACTCATAAACAAGTCCCATAAACTCACCTCTTTGACGTTATAAAAATAAACTCCACAAACCATAGTGTTTGTGGAGTTTTGAAGTGACCCGTACGGGAATCGAACCCATGATTCCGCCGTGAAAGGGCGATGTCTTAACCGCTTGACCAACGGGCCTTATTAATGGTAGCGGCAGTAGGATTTGAACCAACGACCAATCGGGTATGAACCGAGTACTCTAGCCAACTGAGCTATGCCGCCATATTTGACGTCGTTGCTATTACTGCCTTACGACTTTATTATTATATCACGTGTTTCCGGAAAAGTCAATAGGAAAACCGAAAAAAATTTATTTTTGTAGGAAATTATAAAATAATGATTATTTATATCGGATAAACTGTTGTAATAGTACAATAAAATTTCCTGATTCTTGACTTTCGGTTTCATATATGATATAATGACAGAAAATTTTACAATAAGGAAACTGAACAGAATGGTGTTACATACAACACGAAAAGAACGTTACAGAATACGGAATGAAATTGAAGATACTGTAAAAGAAGAAAATATTAATCGTCGGAAGTTTCATGAGGTATCAAAATTTTCCTATGAAAATATTCTCCGGAAATTTTACTATACATTTTTTGAGTACGATAGAAATATAAGGTATTCCGAAAATAAAAAAATTGATTTGTCATATGCATGGTTGAGATTCCGTAAAAATCTCAAGCAATCCGATATAATACATTTGCGTTATGATAATACTGACATTGCTTGTATGAAAAGTCTTGTACCGGATTATTCTGATAATAAAAAATGTTTCGGTATTGTTGCGGACGGCTGGGTATATGAGGGTGAAATTTCTGAAATTCTGACCGCTTTTTCTGAAATTTATTTTATTACGGATTTCTATATTGTATCAAAAAAATTTGACTGGGTTGTAGTAAACTGTGAGGACGGTGAATGTATATGGCGTGTAAGTTCATAAAAATATTAAATATTGTGTCAGTTTGTTTAGTGATGATTCTGACAGGTTGCGGAAAGATTGAAAATGAAGTAAGTCCGGAAAGTTCAGAAGAAAGCGATATGGATAAAATTATTTTCTATGCAACTATTTTACATAACTATCAGGAAGAAAAATACACGGATTCAGATGTCATGTACTATTTTGTGGTACTCCGTGATGGTACTATCTGGACTATGGAAAATAATTTCCGGACTGATAATTATGAGTTCGCACGGAAATTCAACAGCCGTGACAGTTCTGCATGGGAACTTGCTGAACATCTTGAAAATATAGGAAGTCTTTCGACGGAAGATACACAGAAGTTATCTGAATATATTTCCGGAATAGATTTAAACAGTGAAGATTATGACAGTTTACGTGATGACGGTAGCAACCCCGATGTTATCGACAGTTTTTACTATACCTATAAATGTCCGGTATCTGACGTTGAAAAATGGTTTACTATCATAGATGCCGGTTCAGATTCCGGAGCTTTTTACAAGACTTATGACGAAAATGCACTTTCCGCAGTTAAACTTATTGAAAATAATCAGTTTTTCATTGAATGGAAAGAAAAAATAAATTAAAGACATTTCCACGCCGGAAATGCCTTTTTTTATATATCAGCTTTTATCACGCTGTCGGAATACCGCCGACGCTGAAAGTCCGGCAAGTAATGCGACTGTTATTCCGGCAGATGCGGAAGTCATTCCACCGGTAAATACGCCTAAAAAACCGTCTTCGTCAATAGCTTTCCGGACGCCTTCCGCTAAAAGATTTCCGAATCCCATAAGCGGTACTGAAGCACCTGCTCCGGCGAAGTCTACAAGCGGTTTGTATATTCCCAGTGCGGAAAGTACTACACCGGTCACTACAAAACTTGTAAGAATCCGTGCCGGTGTTAGTTTTGTATAGTCTATTAAAAGCTGTCCGATAGCACATATTATACCGCCTACCAGAAACGCTTTTACCAAAGCCCATAATATCATTAAAATTCAGTCCTTTCTTAAATGTACAAGATGTGCGATAGTCGGAATGGATTCGCCCTGCTGTAGTGACATAGGCGACATCAATGCACCGGTAGCGATAAACAGTATATTCTTTGCCGTATTGTTTTCCAGCATAGGCAGAAAATATCCACACAGAACGCTCGCACTACAACCACATCCCGAACCACCACAATGTGTATCCTGTTTTTCGCTGTCGAAAATAAGACAGCCACAGTCCTGATGTTGTGCGGAAATATCAATATTCTGTTTCTGTAGGAACTCAATCAGTAGTCGGCTGCCTACTATTCCTAAATCTCCGGTTACTATGAAGTCATAATCTTCCGGATTTGTACCCGTTGCATTAAGATAGCGTTGTATAGTACCGGCGGCAGCAGGAGCCATTGCACTACCCATGTTGTTAATGTCATTAACTCCCATATCGGTAATGTTTCCGATACAACCACCTACTACTTTTATAGTACCGTTTGTATCGGAAACTACTACCGCACCCGATGCCGTACAAGTCCATTGTGCAGTAGGTGTACGCTGTCCACCATACGAAAGTGGAAAACGGAATTGTCTTTCAGCAGTAGAAAAGTGCGACGACGTAACCGCTACTGCACGTTTGGCAACTTTATTATCCGTAAGAAGTGACGATATAATAAGACCCTCCGCCATTGTGGAACACGCACCGTAAATACCAAGGAATGGTATTTCAAGCTCTCGTAAACCGTAAGTCGAACCGATACACTGATTTATCAGGTCTCCGGAACATATTATATCAATGTCTTCTTTTGTTATGTTGGCTTTACGTATTGCAAGGCTTACCGCCTCAAGCTGAAATCGACTCTCAGCTTTTTCCCACGAATTTTTACCAAAATGACTGTCTTCTATTATCTCGTCGAAATACTTTCCTAAATTTCCCTCGCCCTCTTTCTGACCTACTACAGATGCATAACTTTCTATTTTGACAGTATCCGGAATTATGAAAACTCCTCGTGAAATGTATTCAGCCATAAAAAACCTCCGTTAATGTTACATGTGGAACAATTTACTTGATAATATTGTTTCACGGAGGTTTGATTATATTACTGGAAAATTTAAAATGTTCCACATAGAACTATATTATTGAAAAATCGCACTTATAACAGGAATTGCTATACTGAATCCCAAAGCAATAAGAAGTTGTTGTGAATTAAGAGAAACAGTTTCAAAGACGGTTTGTAATGGTGGAAACATTACAGCTAATGCCAATGCTCCGAAAGATACAAGCACAGCGAGTACGAGTTTTATGTTATTGAAAAATTTTATTTTGAATATTGATTTGGTTTCGGATTTGCATTCAAAGACGTGTATAAGCTGTGACATTACAAGAGTAATCAGGGCGGCAGTACGTCCGGCTTCGATAGTACCGCCAGTACGCATAGTCACGGCGAAAGAGGCAAGCGTTGAAAGACCTATAAATACACCACGGAAAATAATTTTACCCATAAGACCGTCTGAGAAGAAACCTTCTGTAGATTTTCGGGGAGGTTTGGTCATGATGTCATCTTCAGGAGGTTCGAGACCGAGGGCAATAGCCGGTAAACCGTCTGTCACGAGATTTACAAGAAGAATCTGTACAGGTAGAAGTACAATAGGCATACCCATTAAGATTCCGAGAAACATTGTAAGAACTTCGCCTATATTACATGATAACAGATACCGTACAAATTTTCTTATATTGGAATATACGCACCTACCCTGCTCGACGGCATTTACAAGAGTAGCTAAATTGTCATCAAGGAGAATAACATCAGCGGCTTGTTTGGTAACGTCAGTACCGGTAACGCCCATAGCCACACCGACATCAGCTTCTTTTATAGCGGGAGCGTCATTGACACCGTCGCCGGTCATGGTGACGATTTCCCCACGACGTTTAAAACTACGTACTATTCTAAGTTTATGTATGGGTTCAACTCTTGCGAAAACGGTATATTTATGAATTTCCCTGTCGAGTTCCTCATCTGAAATTTTATCGAGTTCCGCACCGGTCATAGCCATACCGCCTTTCAGCAGACCCGCTTTTTTAGCGACTGCAACAGCAGTATTAATATGGTCACCGGTAATCATGACCGTTTTTACGGAAGCGTTAGAACATTTACGTATAGCGGTTTTAGCTTCTTCACGAGGTGGGTCAATCATGCCGGAAAGTCCGAGAAATACGAGATTAGTTTTCTGAGGGTCTAATTTATCGGATATGCAGTAAGCGAGAGCGAGAACTCTCAGAGCCTTATCGGACATTTCTATAACTTTATCAGAAATTTCACGTCTGATTTTAGGAGTAAGAGTTTTTATTTCACCTGATTCGTCCATATACTGAGTACAGCGTGGTACAATAACTTCTTCAGCACCTTTGAAGTATATTCTTTTTTCGGAGTTAGCAGAACAGTGTACAGCCATAAAACGAGTTTCGCTGTCGAAAGGGTATTCATCAAGTTTACGGAAATTAATTTCAAGGGATTCTTTAGTGATACCGGCTTTGGCAGCGGCGATAAGTAAAGCTATTTCGGTAGGGTCACCGGTGACCTGCCATTCACCTTTACCGGTAAGATTTCCACGGCTACGACTTTTAGGTTGTTTGAGCGTACTTATTGTAGCGGTAGAGCATAAGACACCGCACCGTAAGGCTTCCATGAGGGATTTTTCATTCTGTGGATTTACGGAGATATTTTCCTTGCCTTTAGTAAGACCACCGTTTATGCGATAGCCCATACCGCTGAAGTAGTAACTTTCGCCTACAGTACATATTTCGGTTACAGTCATTTTGTTTTCTGTAATAGTACCTGTTTTGTCGGAACATATCACAGAGGCACAACCGAGAGTTTCGACACTATGTAATTTATTTACAAGAGCTTTTTGTTTTAACATACGGTTTACGGCGAGGGCGAGAGCAATAGTAACAGTTGCCGGAAGACCTTCCGGAATAGCGGCTATGGCAATAGTGATACCGGTCATAAGCATTTCAAAGACATCTTCACCACGGAGTACACCGGCAACAAAGACCGCTACGCATACTACGAGACATATTACGGCGACAACTTTTCCGAGTTCGGCGAGACGTTTTTGCAGAGGGGTCATTTCCTTGTCGATGTCAGAGAGCATTTCAGAGATTCTGCCCATCTGAGTACGTTTACCTGTAGCGATAACTTTAGCACGACATACGCCTTTGGTAGCAGATGTACCACAGTAAACAATATTGTCCTTGTTAAGTGAATTGTCGGTATCATTGGTGAGACCTGTTATTTTTGCGACGGCTTCAGATTCGCCGGTAAGCATAGCCTCATCTGCGAAGAAACCGAAAGATTTAAGAATAACACAATCAGCAGGTATTCTGTCACCGGCTTCTATTTCTATGACATCATCTACTACAAGTTCGGAGGCATCAATTTCCTTTAGGTTGCCGTCACGATAGCACTTGGCGGTAGGAGAAGTCATAGACTTGAGAGCTTCAAGAGTGTGTTCGGTTCTGTATTCCTGAATGAAACCGAGTATAGCATTAAGCAGGACTATAAGAATAATAGTCACAGCGTCGGAGATTTCGCCCAGAAGAACCGATATGACAGTAGCACCAAGCAGAATCATAACCATAACGTCCTTGAACTGATTGAAGAAAATCATGACAGGACTTGTTTTTTTACCGCCGTCGAGGACGTTTTTTCCGTCTTCCTTAAGCCTTGCCGATGCTTCTTTTTCTGTAAGACCCATAATAATCACCCTTTCAGATGTTGTTGATTCGTCATTACAGAATATGAAAATATACGGACAAATATGCAGGAAATTAAATAGCCGGAAAATTTTTTGAGTATATAAAAGAAAAGTCCCTTAAGATAAGGGACTTTTTTCAGGTTATACCGAGACCGAAACTTATTGAAAGAGCTGTATTTACTTTGTTCATAGCACCGAGGTCAAGTTCACCCATTTTGTCTTTCAGACGTTTTTTATCCAAAGTGCGTATCTGTTCAAGAAGAACGATACTGTCTTTAGAGAGACCGCACTTATCCGCTTGTACTTCGATATGTGTCGGAAGATGGGTTTTGTCACGCTGACTTGTTATGGCAGCGGCGATAACAGTAGGACTGTGTTTGTTACCGATATCATTCTGAACAATAAGTACTGGTCTTATGCCACCCTGTTCCGAGCCTACAACAGGACTAAGGTCAGCATAATAAATTTCTCCCCGTTTTACAGACATAATATTCACTCCCTGTGTTGAAATTTTTCTGATACTATTATTAACGGATTTATTTATTATATTCTGTCAGGGAGTAAAATGTTTTTTGATTTTTGATTTAAGGAAAATAATAATAACAGTTACGAGAGTACCGGCAGAATAGCATAGTAAATCAATAACAGAAAAACTTGTCCCGATAAGTACACGGAAGAATTTTATATTTCCGAGACCAAGTATGTCAACTATATGGATATATTGCAGGAACTCCACGAGATAAGCGAAAATCATTACACCAAGGGCGGTAATATATGAATTTTGTTCTACGTGGAATATTTTCACGAAACAGTAGACAACCCATACTACAATAACATCACCGAAATAGTTTCTGATAAAACCGCCGGATATAAAGATAGCTATTAAGACTTCAACAATCAGGAGCAGGAAGAATCCCGTTATATATGGAATACGTTTTTTCATAACAGATTCACCATATCGGGAAAAATCTGAATACTTCTTTTTAAGATGCCGTTCATGAGGGCTATAGCGATACCATAATTTGTAAACGGGATATTCTGGTCAATAGCGGATTTCATACGGAAAGAAACTTCACGTTGATTCAGCATACAGCCACCGCAATGTATGACTAATTTAAAATCAGATAAATTTTCCGGAAAGTCGATACCGGAGGAAAGGTTTATATTTAAAGATTTTCCGGTAAATTTTCGGAGAAGAGCAGGTAATTTTACGCTACCGATGTCACCGCATTGCCTGTGATGAGTACAGCCTTCGGATATAAGAATTTTGTCACCGTCCTGAAGATTACGGATAGCCGACGCACCTTTTACCGCAGTTTCGAGGAAACCTTTGTAACGAGCCATAAGAATTGAAAACGACGTAAGCGGAATATTTTCGGGAACTATTTTACTTACGTAACCGAAAGCCTGACTGTCTGTAATTACCATTTTAGGAGTGGGAAATTTTTCAAGAGTATCGGATAACTGAAATTCTTTGGTAACAACGGCTATAGCATCTGAGTCAAGAATATCACGGATAGTTTGTTGTTGAGGGAGAATTAAACGACCTTTAGGGGCAGAACTGTCAATAGGAGTAACAAGAATGATAATATCTTCCGGCTTTATCAGGTCACCGACTATATGTTTTTCAGATTCACGGACGGCAACAGAAGCAATTTTTTCTTTCAGTTCATGGATATTGTATTTATTGACGGCACTTACAAAAATTTCAGTTGTTCTACGTGTAACATTTTGTTTTTCGGATTGTCCGATTGTTTCACATGGAAAATTTTTAATATCCGATTTATTGTAGGCGATAATATACGGAATATTTTTGGATTTGAATAGTTGAATAAGTTCAGTATCAGAATCAGAAATACCGGTTGTACAGTCAACGACGAGAACAGCAATATCGGTTTTATTAAGAATCTGTTTTGTTTTGCGGACACGCATTTCACCGAGAGTACCGGAATCATCATAACCGGCGGTATCGGTAATTACTACCGGACCGAGTGGAAGAAGTTCCATAGTTTTTGAAACAGGGTCAGTAGTAGTACCTTTTATATCGGATACCACAGAAATTTCCTGACCGGTCACAGCATTTACAAGACTTGATTTACCGGCATTTCTTTTACCGAAGAAACCTATATGGATTCTTTCGCCGGATGGTGTATCATTAAGGGACATAAAAAAACTCCTTTTGTAAAATCCGGACAGTCTTTTTTACGACTGTCCGGAGGGAAAAATATTTTATTATAATCTTGCAACGCCGGTATCACGAGCGGCTTTAGCTACAGCTTCGGCAACAGCTTTTGCAACTGATTTATCGAGAACACTGGGTATGATATAATCGGGAGCAAGTTTGTCATCTGTTACGAAAGAAGCAATAGCTTTAGCGGCGGCGATTTTCATAGCGTCATTGATGTCACTTGCACGGACGTCTAACGCACCTCTGAAAATACCAGGGAAAGCGAGGACGTTGTTAATCTGATTAGGATAATCGCTTCTGCCAGTACCGACAACAACAGCACCGGCTTCAATAGCATCTTCTGGCATGATTTCGGGGGTAGGATTAGCCATAGGGAAAATAACAGGGTCTTTAGCCATAGACTTAACCATTTCTTTAGTAAGACAGTTCGGAGCGGAAACACCTATAAAGACATCTGCACCCTTTATGACTTCGGCGAGAGTACCTTTTCTTAACTGTTTGTTGGTAATTTCAGCCATTTCTTCTTTTACGGGGTTCATGTCTTCGGTACGTCCCTTATAAATAGCACCTTTACGGTCACAGAGAACGACATCTTTCAGACCCATTGAAATGAGAAGTTTTATAATAGCGATACCTGCCGCACCTGCTCCGCTTGTAACAACACGTATATCGTCGATATGTTTTCCGGTAAGTTTAAGAGCGTTCAGCATAGCGGCGAGAGTAACAACAGCCGTACCGTGCTGGTCATCGTGGAAAATCGGAATATCACAGCATTCTTTGAGTTTCTTTTCTATTTCAAAACAACGAGGTGCGGAAATATCTTCGAGGTTTACACCACCGAAAGAACCGGCAAGAAGTCGTACAGTATTAACAATATCGTCAACTGATTTAGAGCGTACACATAAAGGTATAGCATCTACATCACCGAAAGCCTTGAATAAAGCACATTTGCCCTCCATAACAGGCATACCGGCTTCCGGACCTATATCACCGAGACCGAGTACAGCAGTACCGTCAGTAACGACGGCTACAAGGTTTGAACGGCGTGTAAGGTCATAACTTTTGAGAACATCTTTCTGAATTTCAAGACACGGTTGAGCTACACCAGGGGTATAGGCAAGTGATAAATCTTCAGTAGTTTCGAGAGGTGTACGGCATATAACTTCTACTTTGCCTTTCCATTCGAGATGTTTTTTAAGGGATTCTTCAGCATAATTCATTTTAAAAATATCCTTTCTTAAAAATAACAGCGAAAAACCATAAATTTGAACGGTTTTTCGCTGAGATTCAGTTATTTTCAGAAATCAATCTGTGCGATAAACTGTTTTAAGGTATCAGCACTCTTGCGGAGTTTTTCGAGTTCTTCTTCAAGGAGAGGTGGATTTACTTCACCGGCAATACCGTGACCGTTTACAATGCACGGGAGTGAAAGACATACATCGTCAATACCGTATCTGCCGTGTGTGAGAGTAGAAACAGTAAGGATATTATTTGCATTGCGGATAATAGTTTCACAGATTTTGTTTACGGAAAGAGCGATAGCATAGAAAGTAGCACCTTTTCGCTTGATAACCTCACCGCCAGCGGCACGGACATTTTTTTCAATAGTATCGGTATCGAGTTCTTCAATTGAACGTCCTGTTGAAGTCCAGTAGTCGAACATATTCATTCCGCCAATATTAGTAGTAGACCACGGTACGAAAGAAGTATCACCATGTTCGCCGAACATATACGCATGAATGCTTTTCGGACTGATACAAGCCTTTTCGGCAATATCAGAACGAAGTCTCGCACTGTCGAGGATAGTACCTGAACCGATAACCTGTGAGGGTTTAAGGTCTGTACACTGTAAGATAGCGTATGTAAGAATGTCAACAGGATTGCTTACTACAACATAGATAGCTTCAGGAGCTATTTTAGCAACATTCGGCATAACCTGTTTTATGATGTTTACATTGTTCTGCATGAGGTCAAGCCTTGACTGACCAGGTTTTCTGCCCATACCGAGAGTAACAACAACGATATCAGAACCGGCTATATCGTCGTAAGTGCCGTCGGTGATATCAATGTTGTGTGCGAAAGAGATACCATGGCGGATATCCATAGCTTCGCCTTTAGCCTTTGCTTCATTGATGTCAACAAGAACGACATCTGAGCAGGTGCCATGTACTGCAAAAGTGTAAGCGATAGTTGCGCCTACATTTCCGGCACCGAGAACGGAAATTTTACTGCCTTTATTATCTTTCATAGGATTGATAGCCTCCATAAAAAAATTTTTCGCATACAAGATACGAATTTATACATGAATCTATTATAGCATTAAAAACAGAAAATATCAAGTAAAATAAAAATAATCTATTAAAAATTGTAGAAATTCACAAAACGGAATATGTTTTAATGTGACATTTTCCATATAATTATTTCATAAATTTCAATGTTTGAATAATATTCACTGAAATGTGAATATTTTCTGAAAAAATGAATATTTATGCAAAACCCCTTGACAACGTCTGGAATAAGTGTATAATATATTTATTGAATATTATTTCAGGAGGTTTTTTACAATGGCTAAGGAAATAAAAAAAGTAGTACTTGCTTATTCCGGCGGACTTGATACATCTATCATAATTCCGTGGCTCAAGGAAAATTACAACAACTGCGAAGTAATCGCTGTTTCCGCTGACGTGGGACAGGGTACAGAACTTGACGGTCTCGACGAAAAGGCTAAGAAAACAGGAGCTTCCAAGCTCATCGTCCTTGACTTAAAGGAAGAATTTATACAGGATTATGTTTTCCCGACTGTACAGGCTGGTGCTGTATACGAGAACAGGTATTTACTCGGAACATCTTTTGCACGTCCGATAATTGCAAAGAAGATAGCAGAAATAGCTATCGCAGAGGGTGCTGACGCAATCTGTCATGGCTGTACCGGTAAGGGTAATGACCAGGTACGTTTTGAACTTGCTATAAAGGCATTCGCACCGGATATGGCAATCATAGCACCGTGGAGAGAATGGAATATCAAGTCAAGAGACGAAGAAATCGACTATGCCGAGGCTCATGAAATTCCGCTGAAGATTAACAGAGAGACAAACTATTCTAAAGATAAGAATATATGGCATCTTTCACACGAAGGTCTTGACCTCGAAGACCCTGCTAACGAACCGCAGTACGAAAAGGAAGGTTTCCTTGAATTAGGCGTATCACCAATAAACGCACCGGATAAGCCCACATATGTTACAATTCACTTTGAAAAGGGTATTCCGACGGCTATCGACGGCAAGGAAATGAACGGTACGGAAATAGTAACCACCCTTAATAAACTTGGCGGTGAAAACGGTATCGGACTTGCAGACCTTGTTGAAAACCGTCTTGTAGGTATGAAGTCAAGAGGTGTTTATGAAACCCCTGGTGGTGCAATACTTTATCATGCACACGAAGTACTCGAAACGCTCTGTCTCGACAAGGAAACAGCAAGAGTTAAACAGTATCTGAGTATAAAGTTTGCGGATATAGTATATAACGGTCAGTGGTTCACACCGTTACGTGAGGCAATGAGTGCATTTGTTACCGAAACACAGAAGACAGTTACCGGTGACGTTAAACTTAAACTCTATAAGGGAAATATAATCAATGCCGGAGTTACTTCACCGTACACACTTTACGACGAAGAAGTTGCAACATTCGACGCTGACGAAGTATATAATCAGGCAGATGCTACAGGCTTTATCAATCTTTTCGGACTTCCGATACACGTAAAGGCAAAACTCGACCAGAAGAGAGATAACAAGTAATTTAATGATTTGGAAATAATTTTGCACGGGCAGGGTAACTCCTGCCTGTTGTACTTTAAATGTAATATTCAATAAAATTCACGGTTATGAGGGGTAAAATGATTACAATAAGACAGTTTGAAGAAAAATACACACAAGATGTCATAGATATTGTTTTGCATTTTCAGAATGACGGTACAAGACCATATGTTACAGTAGACGATCAGCCTGATTTATTGAATATTGTTGAATCATATATAAATAATGGTGGTAATTTTTGGATTGCTACAGATAACGATAAACTGATAGGTACAATAGGAATAATGCCGTATAGTGCGGAAATCGCTGTTTTAAAGAAATTTTTTGTATATGAAAGTTATCAGGGTACACCTAATCATATTGGCAGAAAACTTTATGATGTTCTTTTGTCTTTTGCAAGAGAAAAAGGCTATAGAATTATTTTACTTGATACACCACGTAATACGGAAAGAGCACATAAATTTTATAAAAAAGCAGGATTCAGGAAAATTATTGAAGAGGATTTGCCGATAAAATTCAGTCACCCTTATAAAGATTGCGATATAAACGATTTCTTTTTATTGGATTTATAAACAGGAGGAAATAAAATGAGCAGGACTATTTTAATTGTCATCTTACAGCAGTACGCAGACTGGGAATCTGCATATATAACATCTGCGATAACAATGTTAGGACAGGGAAAGTATAATATAAAAACTGTTTCATTATCAAAGGATT
>JAAVHK010000129.1 GCA_014799765.1 Ruminococcus sp. | reverse complement strand
GGTTACAACGTGTCAGAAGTGCATAAGAACTCCCGATATTGAGAGCGTCGGAAAAACAGCACGTCACGGCACTTACTTTGAAATGCTCGGTAACTTCTCATTCGGTGACTATTTCAAGAACGAGGCTATCGAATGGGCATGGGAATTTCTTACGGAAACTCTTGAAATACCGGCAGGCAGACTCTGGATTACCATTTTCGAGAGCGATGACGAAGCTGAACAGATTTGGGAAAACAAAATCGGCATACCACACGACAGAATAATACGTCTCGGCAAAAAAGACAACTTCTGGGAACACGGTTCAGGACCTTGCGGACCATGTTCTGAAATCCACTTTGACCGTGTCGGCGAAAATCGAAAACTCGACAGAGCAGGTTTCGAGGCTGAGGGCGACAAGGATAACATTATTGAAATATGGAATCTTGTTTTCAGTCAGTTCGACAGCGACGGCAACGGTAATTACGCTGAAATGAAGAGTAAGAATATTGATACCGGTATGGGTCTCGAAAGACTTGCCTGTGTTATGCAGACCGTCGATAATATATTTGAAGTCGATACCGTTCAGAATATTATGAAACACGTTTCCGATTTTGCCGGTGTACAGTACAAGACAAATCCTAAAACTGACGTATCATTACGTGTAATCACAGACCATATCAGAAGTACTACTTTCATGGTAGGCGATGGTATTATGCCGTCTAACGAGGGCAGAGGCTATGTACTCCGCAGACTTTTAAGACGTGCTTCAAGACACGGCAGACTTTTAGGTATTGAAAAGCCGTTCCTGTGTGAAGTCGCTGATACGGTAATAAACGAAAATGCCGGAGCATATCCGGAACTCGCAGAAAAAAGAGACTACATCAAAAAGATTATCGGCGTGGAAGAAGAGGCTTTCGCAAAAACTGTTGATAAGGGTTCTGAACTTCTCGCACAGTTCACGGAAAAACTCACTGCCGAAAACAAGACCGTTCTTTCCGGTGACGACGCTTTCAGACTTTCCGATACTTACGGCTTCCCGATTGACCTTACAATAGAAATATGTGAGGAAAAAGGACTTACTGTTGATATTGAACGTTTCAGCGAACTCGCCAGACAACAGCGTGAAACCGCTAAAGCTGACCACCTTGCTAAAGCCGGTTCTTCGTGGGCTGATAACAGTATAAAAGTTGACGTACCGGCTACAGAGTTCACAGGATACACAAAATTCAGTGAGCAGGGTGTAAAGATACTTGCCATTTACAAGGACGGTCAGGAGATAGAAACGGCAGTTGAAGGCGATAATGTTGTAATTGTTCTTGACAAGACACCGTTCTATGCCGAAAGTGGCGGACAATCCGGTGACAGCGGATTTATTGTTAATTACGATACAGACAGTACGGCTTGTGTAAATGATACGATAAAATCAGAGGGACATTTTCTGCACGTTGCGTACATGGATAGCGGAAATCTCACAAAAGGCGAAACTGTAACCGCATATATTGACGAATGTAAAAGACGTGCTACTATGGCAAATCATACATCTGCCCACCTGCTCCAGAAGTCTTTACAGAAAGTTTTAGGCGAACACGTACATCAGGCAGGACAGCTTGTCAATGACAAGGCTTGTCGTTTTGACTTCAATCACTTCAGTGCGATGACTGATGAAGAAATTTCCGCAGTTGAAAAACTCGTGAATGATTATATTGTCAACGCTGTTGAGGTAGTCACAAGGGAAATGCCTATCGAGGAAGCCAAAAAATTAGGAGCTATGGCATTATTCGGCGAGAAGTACGGCGACGTCGTAAGAGTAGTAACCGCCGGTGATTCCGTAGAGTTCTGTGGCGGTACACACGTATCAAACGCCAGTGAAATAGGTGCATTCAAGATAGTTTCTGAAAGTTCTGTTGCTTCGGGTGTCAGACGTATCGAAGCGGTAACAGGTCAGGGAGTACTTGAATTGCTGAACAGTTATAGGAATACTGTTTTAAAATCCGCAAAGGCTCTGAAACTCGCAAATATTACGGAATTACCTGAAAAATGCGCGTCTGTATATGCGGAACTGAAAGAAAAGGACAGAACACTTGAAAGTCTCAGCCAGCAGATTGCCAATGCTAAAGTTTCGGCAATATTCGATAACGCACAGGAAGTAAACGGTGTTAAACTTGTTTCCGCAAAAATGGCAGGTTCTGCACCTGATGCACTCCGTAAACTCGGCGACAGCATAAAGGACAAGCAGGAAGCTGTTATAGCACTTTTCGCCGGAATAGTCAATGAAAAAGGTACTCTCTATTGCGTATGTACTAAGGAAGCAGTCGCAAAGGGTGCTGATGCCGGAAAAATAGTCCGTGAAATATCCGCACTGACAGGCGGTAAAGGTGGCGGAAAATCCGAAACAGCTATGGCAGGTATCGGCGATATATCTAAACTTGATTCCGCTATGGAAGAGTTCGTAAATATAGCGAGTGGATTTATAAAGTAAAAATATTTTCCGGTACGGACGTTTTATCCGTACCAGACTTGAAAAGGAGTAAAAATTATGGATTGTTTATTCTGTAAGATAGTCAACGGTGAAATACCGTCCACGAAAGTATATGAAGATGAGTTTGTATTTGCGTTCAGGGATATTGCACCTATCGCACCGGTACATACTCTTGTAATCCCGAAACAGCATATATGCTGTGCGAATGCGGTTACTGCTGAAAACTCGGAGTATGTAGCCAAGATTTTCGAGGCTATCCCGAAGGTAGCACAGGCAGAGGGTATAGAGAGTTACAGAATTATAAGCAACTGCGGTGATGATGCCGGTCAGACTGTAAAGCACTTGCATTTCCATGTTTTAGGCGGTGTAAAGATGGGCTGGGGTGCGGATTCCCTCGGCAAGACCGAATAAGGAGGAAATTTCCTTGAGTACTTATAAAATGAATATAGCCGGTCTGGAACGTGAACTGACATTATGTCCGCTGAATGATAAAGTTTCCATAGGAGCATTTATAATGTTTTCCGACGTTGAATTGACAGTCGCCTGTGCGGAGGAACTTTTAAAGAAGTGCGGAGATTTTGACGTAATTCTCACAGCAGAATCCAAAGGCATTCCGATAGCTTACGAAATGGCGAGACAATCCGGAAAACCTTACGTTGTAGCCCGTAAGTCTATAAAACTCTACATGACTGAACCGCTTTCGGTGTCGGTTAAGTCGATAACTACCGAAAAAGTACAGACTTTATATTTATCTCAGGAAAAAGCAGAAATGCTTTCCGGAAAGAAGATTCTGATAGTAGACGATGTTGTAAGTACCGGCGAATCATTCAAGGCACTCGGACAGCTTGCGGAATCGGCAGGCGGTGAGGTTGTGACTTATTCCGCCGTACTCGCTGAGGGTGACGCCTCAGAGCGTAATGATGTAGTATTTCTTGAAAAACTTCCGCTTTTCTTCAATAGCTGAAAATAATTTGTTTTATGGTTAAGAAAGAATTGTTTGATTATTTGACAGACAATAATATAAAATTCAGATTGTTAAATGAAAATGAGGGTAAAGAAATAATACAGAAAATAGTTTCAATCGCCGGTGGAGAGATACTGCATTATTTATGGAGTAATTATAAATCTGATAACTTTATCGCACAAAAAAAGATTAGCTGTGATAAAGATATATATATTCAGACATTGAATAATGTGTTGATTTTTGAAGATATGTTTTTGATTATTGATAAAACGTGTATTAATAATCTGAAAAATGACATTGTGTTTGAATTATCAAAACCGGAAATCCTTAAAATAATGTATGAATTTTACTGGAATTTAGATGAGATTTATATATCAGATTTAAATTTCAATTGTTTTGTTTCCGTGAATCATAATTTTGAGATTTCATTATACGGTGACAAAAAATCAGATTTATGCAGAAAAGTTGTTAAAAAATTTAAGTGAGGTAATTATATGAAACGGAAAATGATAGGTATAACAACAGGTTATATATCGGGATTATTTTTCGTTTCATTTTTTACACAGGCGTGGCATCTGATTATACCGGCGTATGCGTTTCTTGTGTACGTCATAATCGGAAGACTTAAGAAATTTTCGATAAACGATTTCGCACTTGTGGCGATGTCATTTGCTATAGCGTTTCTGAGTGGCGAACTTTATACACGATACGTCTATGAGGATGTTGTTAAATACGATAATGTTTCCGGTACATTTTCGGGTATAGTCCGGTCATACGACTTATACGACAACGACAAGGCACGATACATCTTAAAGGGAAAAATAGATAATATCCGGAGTGCTGAAATATCTTTCTTCACGAATGACCTTGACATACAATACGGCGACAGGGTCAGTATAGAAAACTGTACATTTAAGAAAATTTCCGGCGACTATCTTTTTGATACGGAAACTTACTACAAGGCGGACGGTATTTTTCTTAATGCGGAGAATCCGGAAAATATATCTGTTGAAAAACTCGGCAGACAGAAAGTAAAAAATTTTCTTATGGATTACAGAGAAAAAATTATTTCAGATTTCAGAATAAAACTCGGTGACGATTACGGCGGTTTTCTGTCGGGAATGGTATTCGGTGAAAAAAGTCATCTGAATGACGGCGTTAAAAATTCGCTTTACCGGACAGGTATAGGACACATCATGGCGGTATCGGGCTTGCATATATCGGTAATGTCTGTATTTTTAATGAAAATATTTAAACGTCTGAAAATAAATAAATTTGTATCGTTCGGATTATTAAATATTTTCATGTTGCTTATGCTGATAATGTCGGAATTACCTGTATCAGCGGTCAGGGCGGTGATAATGGCTGATATAGCTTATTCTGCCGGATTTTTCCGACGGCATAACGATACATTCAATTCACTGGCGGTAGCGGTACTGTTGATATGCATTTCCAATCCGTATGTGATATATAGTCAGGGTTTTATACTGTCAGTAGGTGGCACGTTAGGTATCGGAGTTTTCGCACCGTATATGGTGAAGAATCTTCCGGCGGAAAAACTTCCGGAAAGAATAATAAAAAATTTTCTTATGATGCTTTATACGACTATTTTCATAATGCCGTTGAGTATGATATTTTTTGACGAAGTATCAATAGTTTCACCGGTGACTAATATAATAATAGTTCCGTTGTGTACGTTCTGTATGGTAATGGGTATGCTTTACACGATAACAGGCGGATTGCTTCCTGTACTGGAAATATCAGGCGGAATAATAAAAATAATCCTGCTCCTTTCAGAGAAGATTTCCGGACTTGATTTTTCGTACATACGTTGCGGAAACGCTATAGCCGGAAAACTTGCGGTAATATGCGTTGTTGCGGTGGGAATGGTCAGAATATCCACCGGAAACAGAAAATTCATATCACTTGCGATAGTTCTTTCATTACTGACGGTTTCCGCCGGAAATAAACTCTATGAAAGCAGACAGTATGATAAATTTCTGGTTGCGGTAGTCGGCAGATACGAAAAGACCGCTGTAATAATATCGTATCACGGAAAAAATTATGTGATTGATTTTTCAGGCTACAGAAATCCGCAATACGTCAGTAAATATCTTTCGGAAAATAATATAAAATCTGTAGATTATCTTGTATTGAATAAAAATGTACAGTCAATGTATATATCCTATATGAACGAACTTGACAATATAATTACTGAAAATATACTTGCATACGGAAATACTTATCCATGCGGTGACGATAAAGCAGTTGTTTTCAGTGACGGCTATCACATAGACGCCGAAAACTACAGTATCATCTATGAGGACAGCATTTTAAGAATAAAATATAAAAATTCTGAAATTGATTTTATTTCCGCACAGAATGAAGTTCCGGAAATCAGGGGGCTTACTGTATTTTACGGAAATATAACAAAAAATACCGACTTACAGGACGACGAACACAGTATTTACCTTGACAGTAACGAAAATATCCGACGTTCCGGAGTAAATAATTTCCGGATTGAAATTATTGCAGACGGAAAATACAGTATAGTACAGATGAGGTGATTTTTTTATGCCGTCCACAGACTACAGAACTATTGAAAAAAATCTGAATAACGGAAAAATTGACAATCTTTACTACATATACGGACAGAACACTACAGGCGTACAGAAACTTACACGACAGCTTATAAAGGCGACAGTCGGGGAAAATGAAGATTTTTCGCTGACACGTTTCAACGGTAAGAAACTTGATTTTTCGGAATTACGTGATACTATACAGATAATGCCTATGATGTCGGAATATAACTGTATTCTGATAAACGATTACAACTGCGAAAAACCTCGTGAGGAAATGCGGGGGCAGACTGCCGATTCCTTAAACAAAAAACTTATTGAAATTCTGAAAGATATTCCGGAAACTACTGTAGTTATATTCAATGTCACCGGTTTTGAAATAAAGACAAAAAAAGGTAAAATTACCGACAAAAACAAGAAAATCGCCGATTATGTCGCAAAAAACGGTACTTTATGTGAAATAGGTCTGTTATCGCAGAAAGAAATGACAGATTTTATTTTATCCGGAGTTTCTGCCGGTGGAGCTTCCATTTCAAAGACTAATGCCCATGAACTCGCCGATATGTGTCTGTATGATATTCTCACAGTAGAGAACGAAGTAAATAAATTATGTTCGTATGCACAGGGCAGGGAAATAACCCGTGATATGCTTGAATTACTCGTACACAGACAGACTAATATTACGGTCTTTCAGCTGGCGGATGCCGTCGCCTGTTTCAACAGAATGTCAGCATTCAACGCCCTCAACGAACTTATGACCGATAAAAATAACCGTGGTAGTGTACTTGCTAATATAACAAATTCGTTTCTTGATATGTACAGGGCATCATGTGCGAAAGATTCCGGAAAAAATATTAATGATGTCATGAATGATTATTCTTATGTATGGGAATTTAAAGTAAAAAATGCATTCCGTGACAGTTCGCGTATGAGTACCGCACGTATAAGAGCCTGTATAAAAATTCTTCGTGATACCGCCGTTAAACTCAATTCAACGGCTGTTGACGAAAAAATAGTACTGGAGCAGGCTGTCACGGAAATGCTTATGACTAAATAACGGAGGCTATATGTTAAAAATCAATCAGGCGATAATAGTAGAGGGTAAATATGACAAGATAAAACTTTCTTCAGTAGTCGATGCCGTGATAATAGTAACCGACGGTTTCAGGATTTTCAGGGATAACGAAAAACTTGAATTAATCCGTTACTATGCACGCAGAACAGGTATAATAATTCTCACCGATTCCGACAGTGCCGGACGTAAGATACGAGGCTATATAAAGGGAGCTGTAAATGACGGTAAAATAATCAACGTCTATATACCGGACATTTTCGGCAAGGAAAAACGCAAGGAAAAACCCTCAGCCGAGGGGAAGTTAGGCGTTGAGGGTATCGACAAGGATATTTTAACAGAATCTTTCAGAAAATCGGGAATACATTCCGAAGTAAGTACACGGAAAAAAGATATAACTAAATATACGCTTTATGAGTTGGGATTATCCGGCGGTAAGGACAGCAAGCAGTTACGGGAAAATCTACAGAAAAAATTAGGTCTGCCCTCATTGATGTCAACCGGTTCGCTTATAGAGGTACTCAACACCATGATGACCAGCCAGGAACTTTCGGAATACGTTAAAAACTCCGGAGGTACAGAATGATATACAGCAGTCTGTTATTTATATATTGCTTTCTGCCGGTATCGCTTGTAATTTACTGGATAACTCCTTCAAAACTGAAAAATATATCACTTCTGATACTCAGTATTGTTTTCTGTACCGTAAACAGTTTACGGTTTCTTGAATTTATGGTAAT
>JAAVHK010000128.1 GCA_014799765.1 Ruminococcus sp. | reverse complement strand
TGCGTTTTTTTCGTCTATTAAAATATCTATATCCGACATAGTACGGAAGTCTGACTTAGGATAAAATTTTTTCATGAATATTCCCTTGACAGCCATACAACGTATATGTTTTTTTTCAAAGGCATTAATAATCTTCTGATACTCACTTCTCTGTATAATATCCTTGACAACAGCTTTGTTTTTAATTTCCGTCCATTTTTTCCATAGTTCCGGAGCAGGTTTTTCTGTAAGTTTATTGACGCTGTACCAGAGCATATTAGCTATCATATGTTTATCTGCAAGGGAAAATATTTCATTCCATGATAAATTTTCTGGTTTTTCTTTCGGATTTTTATTTTTCAATGCACATTTTGTCAGATGAATCACATATTTATCTGTTGACATAATACCTCCGTTTAATCAAAATCAATAATTTTATCGCATATTTTCAATACGGCTTTTCGGTGAGTGATGATAATTACAGTTTTATCCGTCATCTGCCTGAGATTCTGTAAAAGTTTCTTTTCTGTGAGTTCGTCAAGTGCTGAAGTTGATTCGTCAAGAAGCAATACAGGGGCATCGGAATAAATAGCCCTTGCCACTGCTATTCTCTGTGTCTGACCCTCAGAAAGTCCCGTACCATTTTCGCCGAGAAGTGTATCATAACTGTTTTCAAGCTGTCCTATAAATTCGTCTGCACAGGAAATCTCACAGCTTTTTTTCACTCTTTCCATATCAATGGGCATATCACTCATAAAGCTGACCGCTTCGGCAATAGTTCCCGACATAAGAAAATTTCCCTGCGGAACGTATGCAAACATTGCACGTTGAGAACCTGTAACGGCAATTTTTTCATTATCGTTCATGACAAGATTTATTCCGCCACAATCTATATCATATATGGAAATAAGAAGTTTTAACATGGTACTTTTTCCTATTCCTGAACGTCCCATAATAGCAGTGAAACTTCCCTTTTCTATGACATGACTGAAATTTTTAAGTACTTCCGTACCGTCAGGATAGTGAAACGAAACATTTTCAAACCTGATTTCTTTCATATTTTTATAGAGTTCGTCACGTTTTTCACTGCTGATTTTTTCTGCAACACTGTCTTTTTTCAGATTTTCAAGTTCTATAAGCCTTTCCGCAGAAGCAATCATTGAATAATATTTAGGCAGATAGCCTGTAATATTCGCAAACGGCTGTTGTACCTGATTCACAAGCTGTAGGACTTCCGTAAGCGTACCGTATGAAATATCGCCGTGAAGTATACCCATACCGCACCATATAAGCCCGAAAAAATAACCGCCGTTCATAACGATTCCGAAGCCGATATTACACATATTTGAAAACATATTCCGTTTCAGACGGATATTCTGATGAGACTGCATTTTATTCATTGCCATATCGGAAGCCTTCGTTTCACCGCCGAAACAACGGATTACAAGAAGATTTTCCACAGTTTCCTGTAGATATGAACGTACTTCACCGTCAGCGGATTGCACCTGTTTATGAAGTTTTTTCATGACTTTACGGAACGAATATGTTACACCAAGTAGCAGAATACCACCTACTACAAATATAGACGCAAACCGGCTGTCAAGCGACATAAGTACAAATACCGCACCAATGATTTTAACAAGCATAGCTGTCACATTAGGCAGGACTGTAGTAATGCCGTCAGCGATAATTACGGTATCATTTGTCATTTTGTTCTGAAGCTCTCCTGTATGGTAGTCCGAAAGTGTAGCAAAATCTCTTGTCAGAATCGTTTCATAGGCACGAAGTTTGAGTTTGTTTTCGATAGCGGATTTGGTTTTTTCTTCTGTACGTCGGCATACAGCACGCACCGAAACCTGAAAGATAATTATTGCCCCGATAATAATCGCATATAATCTGAAATCCGGTCTGTTATCAGATACGGCACTGTCAATGATTTTTTTCATATCGTGGGCGAAAAGTACGGAACTGGCGGAAATCAGCGAATTAAGAAACGTAAGAAGAACAATACCGGAAATTTCTTTTTTCAAAGCGGATACAAGCCATTTCAAAGCACTTTTATTTTTCATGAAATAACCCTCTTTAACCGCTTTATTACTGCTTTTATAAAAATTTTTTTACGTCGTATGCCGAGGGTTTTAAGGTATTTCTGATATTTTGGATTATCAACTGAAATAAACCTGCCGTTTTTGTAATATCCGCTTACACAGGCGAGTACCCAGTCATGAGGAACTTTTTCTTTTTTCCAGCGATTATCACCGCAAATAATGTAATCGTTTTTCCGGACTTTTATAATACGGTGAAGAACATACTTACCGTTCGGACGTCTGTAAAGTGGTAAATCGTATTTTTTAAGAATACCGTCAGTTTTTTCCAGTACAACAATATTTTCACGGTTTTTAAGCATAGGTTCCATGCTGTCGCCGACGGTAGTCTGTAATAGTCTGCCTGTCCTGTTGAGTTCGTCTTCAATATTATGTTTTTTACTCATCTAATAAACCCGTTTCCCTGAGTTTTGCGACAAAATTATGAACATCTTTTTTTGCGGTTTCTTCGGAAACCTCATACTTCGCAAGCAGTGAATGTACAAGTTTTTCCTCGGTAGTATCTTTCATAAGCTGTTTAAACAGGAAATTTGCCGTTGCGTTGTTTTTAATAAGACCGTTGAAAACAAGACTTGCTTCGCCGGTTGCAACAGCGATATATTCACCGCCTGAACTGTCTGTTATCATTCCTTTTTTTAATCTCATTTTAACTTATCCTTTCATCACGTTGTAAGCCATTTCCGCCGATTCGATTTCCATATTGAATCCTGCCTTATACAACGAAACTTTTTCCGAAATACCGTTTATAATTTTCAGGATTTTTTGCATTTTTCCGGCATCTGCGGAGCGATATGACTGTTGTATAAGCATAGGCAATGCGGTTGAGGTGGTTATTTTTTCAATATGATTTTTTTCAGCACGTCCGAGAATGCATATAGCTTTCAGCGGTACGGCGATATTGTTACTCAGATGATGCTTGCCGTCCCATGGCGTACCGTAAACTATGACGCCGTTTTCCGTGACCTCAAGCAATGGTTTATCATCATTTACCATTACAGCACGTTCACCGAAATATTCTCTCCAGAGACGTGTATGTGTTGATTTTCCCGTACCGCTTTTTGCAGTAAACAGATAGCCTGTACCATCTACCGCTATCACAGAACCATGAAATAAAAGCGTATCATATTCAATCATATGTTCGGCTATCTGCCGGTACACCGCAAGCGTTTCAAGATAACTGTCACCGAATTTACGTATCGGTATACCCTCTTTTTTGTCTTCGGCTATAGATTTTTCACGTTCAAAATCAATAGCGGCTTGTTCAGTTTTCACCGAAAAATCAATATCACCGGAATATCTGTAATCCCTGCATAACTGGTGTATTTCTTCGTGAACCGATTCAATTTCAATGGCTTTCCCACCGATTTTATATATATCTCTCATAATTCAATTAAAAGGTACAAACGGAAGCTCTATAACTCCCGAATCCGTCTCATCCTGTGATTCTTCATTGCCGGTTATATTTTCCGGAATATCTGTATTTCCGCCGTCAGAAATTTCTTCTTCACCTTCTAAAAGTTCTTCAAAAGATACGAAGTTTTCAATATCGGGCAAATCGTTTGCAGTATCCGGTATATCGACTGCTTTTGTATTACCTGTACCAGCTTTTGTTGTAGTAGTGGTGGCAGTTCCTGCATTGTCTGCCGTAACCGTTGTGCTGACGTCTTCAGAAGTAGTAGTTTCATCAGTTTCTGTTGTAACTGTCAGTTCCTCGTCAGGTTCAGTTTCTGTTGCTGTAGTGGTGACTTCTTCTGTAGTAGTTTCTTCCGTTGATTCTTCTGTAGTTACGGCTTCAGCAGTTGTTTCCGAAACTTTTTCCGTATTGCTTGTAACTGCGGATTTTTCACCTGTATTTCCGGAGCTTTCACAACCTGCACAAAGGGTTAGGGCAATGATACAGGCAATTGCAAATCTTTTCATAATCTCTCCTTTTCAAAGAAACAGACGCCAGCCAAAAATAACCAGCGTCTGTCTTTTAATTGTTTATCATTCGGTTACATCGATTATCGGAAGACCGTTTTCTTCGGGGTCAATGACACTACTTGTAGTGATGATGTCTTCGTTCTCGAATGTGATTACTTCCATTTCTGGAGTATTGTAAGCATTCTTCATAATACATTATCTCCTTTATTTATTATTATGTGGTTGTATTGGCTTCCTTATATTCAAAAGCAGCTTTATCATATTCAATAAGAGCAGTAGCTACATCATTAGCTTCTTTGGCATCACTTTTTGCTTTTAACTTTTCAAAATATGTCTCTAATGTCTTGCCTTGCCAAACTACTGCATCTTTAATTTTTCCTAATGTATATTCAGCAGTAACAATGTCAGATACATATGTATCATCCTTTGCAAAATAATTACGTATCTCTACCTTTGCATTGTTAGTAATAATAATACTTGAACCACGGTAATTTTCTTTTGTTTTGTCGCTATCAACAGCATCGTCATATGCATTTGTATCTACCTTTTTGTAGCTGTTTAAATATGCCGTTGCTGCCTGACAATAATCATACATTGTAGTAACAAGCGTTGTTCTTTTGTCATCTTCTCCAAAGTATGTCTTGAATGCGTCTACATAATCCTCAAGTTTAATATTTTTTATTAATGCGTTTTTGCTTCCTTTTGTTATATTGAAATCATAATTATACTCTTGCGGTTTAATTGGAATCTGGAAAACTGTACAATACTTTGTTTCAATCTCACCATCTGTATTAGTAACTGCTATAGGAGTATCGTTATTTGCACCTTTTTTTGTTCCATCCTCAACATTTATGTTATCCGGATTACCAGCTATATAAACATTTAAATACATATTTAAACTAGATTTGTCAATATCAAGAGACATGCCAGCAATTGTTGCATCAGCTGCTGCCTGTACTGCTTTTTCCTCTGCATCTACTGCGGCCTGTGCAGCGTTTATTGCATCTTGGTATACTTTGAGATAGTCGTCACTGTTTAAATTTTCTCTTTGTTGATCAATCTTGTTTTTTAATGTTGTAATATCGTTTTGTAATCTGGTAATCGCATCTTGGTACGTTTCATCCTCTTCTAAATTAGCCACTTCCTGTAAACCTTCTAAACGCTCTTTTTCTTTTTTGTATTCGTCAATTCTACTGTTGTATTCAGATAATCTTGTTTCTGCATTGCTTAAGATAGATTTTGCTGCTTCTTTCGTTTTTATTGCCGCATCCATTTTTTCTTTATTGAGAGTTACCGACCCTTTTGTAATAATTTTGCCATCGTTATCAACAGTGTCTCTTAAAATTTCTAATTCTTCTTTGTCTTCTTCAGACAATACATTCAAACTTTCTAATTCTGACAGAGCTATTAACCTATTGTTGCTGGTATTATATGTTGCTGTTGCTGCAATTACATCGTTTTCAAATTTTGATAAATTTTCTTTTGCCATATCTACTGATTTCTGGAAAGATACTCTATTCTTTTCTTCATCTTCTATAGCTTGTATAAGAACGGCGATAGCCTCGCTTGCAACGGATGCATCTTTTAAATTGTTCAGGGCCTCTTGCATTTCTTTTAATTCGCCTGTTTCTTGTTCAGCTAAATTTGCTAACTGCGTTTTTTTGTCATCATCTGCGTCTTTTAAGTCTTGCTTTGCGTCTTCTAATTTTTCTAAAGCAGTTCTCTTGTCCTCAGCATTACAGTTGCTACAATAAACTTTATTATCTTCATCAGGAGTTTTCCAATTGTGTTTTTCTTTTCTGTTATGATTAGCGTCTGTACAATCTTCATCATTACATTTAATTGTATGTGTACCATCTTCATTATCTTCATAAGTTAATGTATGGTTATTATTATCACCATCATCGCCTGCCGCTGATGCTACAATGCTGCCGGAAGTGCTGTACGGCAGAACTGAAATTGCACTGAATGCCATGGCAGCTGTGGCGATAAATGCCAGTGCCTTTTTAAATTTCTTTGACATATATAACTCCTCCCAAAATTTTAAAAAAAATTTCTTTAGGCAGTATACTAGCATTTATTTATCTGAAAGCCTCACACCACTGAAAACCGTCATATAAATTAAATGCTAATATATCCTGCCTGTGATAATACTATATCACATAATTTTCCATTTGTCAAGGGGGTAAGGCTT
>JAAVHK010000127.1 GCA_014799765.1 Ruminococcus sp. | reverse complement strand
TGACCAGCCTTTACTATACGGAACACTATAGAATACAAGTTCAGGTTTATCGAGTGTTATTTCAGAAACAAATCCCTTTGAATCGTAACTGAAAGTATCGCCGGAATTTATCTGACGTTTCATACATAAGTCGTCGTAATCTGACCTGCCGAGCGAAGTTAATTCTGAAATATCGGTCTTGCCGAGAATACCGGAATATTTTTCAGCCTGTTGTTCGTCGAGTACGAGCGAGTGGAGCAGGGTTTTTTCACGGACAGAAGCCGATTCGTCTTTGAGTTCGTCTTTTGTTATGAAACTGTCGAAAGCCATACCCATAGGAATATATAGTTTATTTTCGTATATATCAAAGTATTCGTTTTCCCCGACGAGTTCAAAACCGGTCAGTTCTTTCGGAATATCCGTATTTTCGTCAATGCTTTCCTTGTACTGATAGTAATATTTTACCGAAAATAAGCCTCTTAAAGTATAGTGTTTTCTGTCCGGACGTGAAGCGACATCACGCTGTACATCTACTTCCGGATAGAAATTCATGATAGAACTTTCAACAACACTCTGAAAAGCCCTCATAGTAGGCAGACCCCATATCATAGGGTAATTATCACGGTCTTCAGAAATATCAATACGGAAGAAATTATCTTCTGAAACATTTTCGTATATACTGTCACCGCCTTTTATTGCGGAGTTTATATAATCCTTTGCGTTTTTCTGTGAGTTAGCACCATAGATTACCGCTGTAAGTACGCATATTACTGAAGCTACAGCGGTACAGCATACCGCAAGGCGTTTATACGGAAAATTTTTCTTTTTTCTGTAGAAGATATATCCTGTAGTGATAAGAAATACTACAGCTATCGCAAGAGTGAGCAGGAAATACAGAATATCTCTTGGCATAGTGAAAAATGAAAGTTTATCGTTTTTCTTTTCCGGAATACAGGAAATAAGTCCGTATGCCGTCAGCATTACCGCACATATCTTTATTGCCGGTACTATGTCTACGTCTTTTTCGTCGAGTGTTCGGGCGGTCATCATGGAAAATATCAGTATCGGCATATAGTACCACCTTGCATAATACGAGGCGTTCAGCATATAGAACGCACTGTTAAGGATTGGTATAAATGCACATATTATACATAATACGGAAATCTTTACAGACCAGTGTTTCTTGTGTGTCCGGAAGAAAGTAATAACGCCTGTCATTGAGAATAACGGCAGATAACCGCCTATAGATGACCATTTGGCATGGTCTGAATCAAACAGGTTAGGTCTTGCAGGAACGTCCACCGGCATGAAGAAGGTCTGTATAATTCTTGCTATACGTGTTTTGTCGCTGTACAGTACAACGTTCTGTCCGTAAAGATGTTCGCTTACACGATAATTACCCATAATGGCTATGGCAGTCGGTAATAGTATGATACCGGCAATCATAGTACCGGCTACGGCTTCGAGACACAGTAACCAGAACTTCCGCCACGATGTATTGAAATCCGTACATTTCATTCTGAAAAGATAGTATACTATTAAAAATACAGCCTGTCCGGTAAAGAAGTAGTAGTTTATGAACGCCATAAGCGATACCGACAGGGCAAAAACTCCCTTGCGGTTGTTGTTGATGTTTTCTTCCATAGCAATCAGCATAAGCGGAAAAAATGCCGTGACATCCTGAAAATGATTGAAGAAGATATTATATACCTGAAATCCCGAAAACGAATACAACATAGCCCCGATAAGTGCTGAATTTTTACTATGTACAAACTTCCGTATATATGCGTATGCGGTCAGCGAGGCGACACCATGTTTCAGGGCAAGCAGAAACGGTATAGACAATGTTACAAGCGAACGTGGAAGAAGCGTCGATAACCAGAAGAACGGACTTCCAATCAGGTAGAATGAATAAGAGGTCATCAGGTCTGAACCTAAATCGGTATACCAGTTCCACCCGAACTGCCCGTTACGTACCGCATCATTAGCAAGGTTATAGAACGGTATCTGCTGGGCGTTGAAGTCACCGTAATATATGAAGTAACCACCGTCCATAATCATGACCGGAATGACCGATACAAGCAGACATACAAAACCCATAAGAAAGGCAGTAAGATATTTTTCTTCTGTATGACGTAATTTTAATGACATTTCAATATTTCCTCCGATACTGGAAATTTTAACACAAACTAATTATAACATATCTGCCGTGAAAAAAAAAGTACTTTTTCAAAAAAATTAATACCCGATAAATAAATTAAGGAAAATATAAAAATTATGTGGTAATCTGTTCTGATTTGTGGTATAATTAATATTACGCATAAAAATCATACATGAAAGGACTGATAAAATGTCAGTTTATCTTGATAATGCTTCCACTACTAAACCATGTCCGGAAGCGGTCACGGCGGTAGTAAACTCACTGACGGAAAATTTCGGTAATCCTTCGTCACTGCACCGTATCGGGCTGGACGCACAGCTTATAGTCGATAAGGCACGGAAAATAATAGCCGGTTCGATAGGTGCGGACACCGGCGATATATATTTCACTTCCGGAGCGACGGAAAGTAACAATCTTGCACTCCGTGGAGTTATGGGAGCTTACGGAAAAAGAAAAAATAAGATAATTATTTCCGCTGTGGAACACGCCTCTGTTGAAGAGACCGTCACGGCACTTGAAAAACAAGGTTTTGAGGCTGTCCGGATAAGTCCACGTAATGACGGCAATTTCTACGTTGAAGATTTCCTTAACGCCTGCGACGATAAAACCTGTATAATAAGTACTATGCTTGTAAATAATGAAACCGGTCATATACTTCCGGTAGCGGATATTTTCAGGACAGTGAAAAAACATTATCCGGAAATAGTCACACATTGCGACTGTGTACAGGCTTATATGAAAATACCGGTCAATGTCAGAAAGTTAAACGCCGATATGATTTCATTGAGTGGTCATAAAATCCATGCGGTAAAGGGTATCGGAGCTTTATATATTAAAAAAGGTATCCGTGTAGTACCTGTCGTCACCGGCGGACATCAGGAAAAGGGAATCCGTTCCGGTACTGAAAGTGTACCTTTAATATCGGCATTCGGTACGGCTGTGGAAAAATATTCCCCTACAATAAATCAACGCTTTGAAAAAGTTTCCGGACTGAAAAGACATCTGCTTGAAAGACTGTCAGAAACTGACGGTATATCCATAAATTCTCCGGAAAACGCCTCGCCTTACGTCGTGAATATTTCCGCCGTAAAGCGTTCTGAAATAATGTTACACTTCATGGAACAGAAAGAAATATATATTTCCAGTGGTTCAGCGTGTTCAAAAGGTCAGCAGAGCGGAGTATTGCAACAGTTCGGGATAACCGGAAAATCCGCCGACAGTGCTTTAAGAATCAGCATGACCGCCGATACAACTACGGAGGAACTCGATTTATTTGTTGAAACTCTACGTGAGGGTATCGAAAAAATAAGAGGTTGATTTTATGAAACGTACTGTTTATTTTCATGAAGATGATTATTGTCAGATAGAAATTCTGCCGTTGAGTGCTGAAAAATTCTGTCTGAAACAAATCGGTGAGATATTCGGGCTTTCAGAAAAACATAACGAAGAATACGGCTTTTCAGATATTTACATAAGAAATGAAAATCCGCACTCTATACGGGAAGTGGGAATCAGTCATGAAAAAATTTCAGAAGTTCTTGATTTTCTGCCGGAATTTGATGAAGTCAAATCTGAATATCTGCAATGGATAGAGGACAGCAATCCGGTTTTTTCAAGGGGTATTGATAATGATACGGCTGTATTCTGGGAAAAGGACGAAAACAATATAATAAGTGCTATGTGGCTTGGAATGTATATAGTTCCTGAAAACTGTCATATGTGGTATAAAATACTTACAGTTCTTGGAAATACTGCTCCGCTTATGCTTGCGGACTGGAATGCAGGAATATGTATTAATCTGACAGATTCAGAAGAAATTGAAAATTATATAAGGAGTTATTGAAATGAAAGAAATCGTACTTGTAAAATATGGTGAAATGGTTCTTAAAGGACTGAATAAAAAATCGTTTGAGGATACGTTGACGAAAAACATAAAACGTCGTCTGAAGAGTTTAGGACGTTTCAGGATTACGTCTGCACAGTCGACTACATATATAACGCCTCTTGACGAAGATACAGATTTAGACGAAGTTACAGACCGTGTAGGGAAAATTTTCGGTATATCAGCTTTATGCCGTGCGTGTGTATGCGAAAAGGATTTCAGCGATATAACAGAAAAAAGCCTTGAATACCTGAATGAAGTTCTGAATAATGCTAAGACTTTCAAGGTAAACGCAAAGCGTTCCGATAAGGCATTCTGTATGAAGTCGCCGGAAATATGTGCGGAACTCGGCGGAATACTTCTCGGAAAATTCCCACATCTGACAGTAGATGTCAAAAATCCGGAAATTACGGTCACTGTTGAAATCCGTGATACAAATGCATATGTCCACGCCGAAAACTTAAAGGGAGCAGGTGGCTTACCAGTAGGCACAAGCGGTAAGGCAATGTTATTGCTTTCCGGTGGTATTGACAGTCCGGTTGCAGGCTACATGATGGCTAAAAGAGGTGTACATATTTCTGCTATACATTATGTAAGTCCGCCGTATACTTCCGACAGGGCTTTAATGAAAGTAGAACAGTTATGCGAAAAATTAACTGATTATTGCGGTGGAATAGCATTTTTCTGTGTACCGTTCACGGAGATTCAGGAGGCTATAAAGGATAACTGTCCGGAAGAATTTTTCACGATAATAATGCGTCGTATAATGATGGAAATAGCACAGAGAATATCGGAAAAAGAAAAATGTCTGGCACTGATTACCGGCGAGAGCGTAGGACAGGTTGCAAGTCAGACTATGTCGGCAATAGCCTGTACAGATGCAGTGTGCAGAATACCTGTATTCCGTCCTCTCGTGGGAATGGACAAGACAGAAATTATTGAAATCGCACGCAAAATTGATACTTTTGAAACTTCCGTACTTCCTTATGAGGACTGCTGTACGGTATTCACGCCACGTCACCCGAAAGTCAAACCGCATCTCGCTGACGTGGAAAAGGCTCAGAACGGTTTCGACTTTGAACCCCTTATTCAGAAAGCCGTTGAAAATACAACACTTAAAACTTTCAATTATACTGAATAAGTGTTCGTAATGTGTGAAATATGTGATAATAGACCGGTTTGTGTATAATGCTTTTGTATAAAATCAACAAAAAACACATATCCGGTTATTCACGAATGGTTATTGTACTGAATGTTATTTCAATAACCTTGACAAGCAGGGTTAATTTGCAGTAAAATATATATTAACAATAAGAATACATTTATTGCCGGTGGAGGATTATGGCTGATGAAAGATAATTTTAATGATATTACACCCGAGGAAATTCAGGACAAAGAAAACAAACTTAATGAAATTCTTAATTCGGTAGACAGTAAACTGAAACCGGAAAACAATTCTTTCATGTGGGAAGACCAGATAAATTCCGTTCTTGAAAAGCGTTCGCATAGTGAAAGTATTGAAGATATTCTCAACAGTATTTCTACAGAATCAAAGAAAACAGAATCAGT
>JAAVHK010000126.1 GCA_014799765.1 Ruminococcus sp. | reverse complement strand
TAAATTCTTGCTTTTTTTGGACAATTATCAATATGATATACGACACCATAGGACGAATTTATTATTCTGTCAATAACTGGATATAATTTTGAAATATCATAAAGTTTTTTTACACAGTTATTAACAAATTTATTAAATATCCATTGTTTTTCTGAACAGCTGTTTATTAGTATGTCTCTTAAGTTTTCATATGAAATTTTCTTGTCTATGTGACTTAAATCAATTTCAATAGTTGATAATCCAAGCGATTCTATTTTATTCCGTTTTTCTTCGTCAATTTTGTGTGTAACGTAAATTTCAACTAAAAGAATTTGTGTACCACTATACAGTATTATATCGGGTATAATATCACCGGTTTTTGTTTCAAGTTCAACTTTATCAATTGAGATTTTCATTTCAGGAATATCAATAAACTTGTTATTACGATTGAAACTGTACGACACAGGCGGAATTAAAAAACTTTTTTCATTTGATATTATTTCTTTTGCAAGCATATGCAAAGATGTTTGATAACCTTTTTCACATTCTTGTGAGTTGTAGTGCTTGAAATGGTGGATATTTTTATTTCCTTTATGTGCAACGAGTACAGATTTACATTGAGGACAGATACAACCACATTTCAAACCGCTTTCTACGTCGGAAATGCACGTTAAAACATTATCTTTAAGTGCATAGGTCATTACTATATTTTTCATGAATCAGAGCAGGTCAGCTATTTCATAGATGAGTTTTTCTGATTTTTCCCAGCCTAAACATGGGTCAGTAATGGATTTACCGTAAATATTTTCGCCTATTTTCTGTGAGCCGTCTTCTATATAGCTTTCAATCATTAATCCCTTGACAAGTTTTTTAATATCGTCGCTGTGTCTCATACTATGGAGGATTTCTTTAGAAATACGAATCTGTTCATTATACTGCTTGCCGGAATTTGAATGGTTTGTATCTACTATCAGTGCCGGATTCTGTAAATTTTTCTTTGCGTACGTATCGGAAAGTCTTATTAAATCCTCGTAGTGATAGTTAGGGAATGAATTTCCCCTGTCGTCGACGTATCCACGGAGTATAGCGTGTGCGTATGAATTACCATCGCTTTTTGCCTCGCAACCTCTGTATATAAATGCGTGCGAATGTTGACTGGCGGTTATGGCGTTCATCATTACCGATATATCGCCGGAAGTGGGATTCTTCATACCTACCGGAATATTTACACCACTTGATACAAGTCTATGCTGTTGATTTTCCACAGACCTCGCACCTATTGCAACGTATGCAAGTAAATCGTCAAGGTAGCTGTAATTTTCCGGATATAACATCTCGTCGGCACTCGTGAAACCTGTTTCCGCTAATGCCCTTATATGCAGATTCCGGACGGCTATGACACCGCTTTTTAAATCCGGCATACCGGTAGGGTTAGGCTGGTGTAACATACCTTTATAACCGTCGCCGGTGGTACGTGGTTTGCCGGTGTAAATTCTCGGAATTATGAAAATTTTATCCTTGACTTTTTCCTGAACCTCTCGGAGACGTGTTATATAATCAAGTACACTGTCTTCACGGTCAGCTGAACAAGGTCCTATAATAAGGATAAACTTATTTTCCCTACCGCTGAAGATTTTTTTTATTTCCTCGTCACGTTGCGACTTTATGTCAATAAGTTCCTGTGGGAGCGGGTGTGCGGATTTTATTTCGTTAGGGTGTGGGAGTTCCCTTATAATATTCATAGCCATAATTTAAAAAATTTCCTTTCTTCTTATTATTCTGCTAACCAGTCTGTGCCGTATCTCAATGCCAACTGGTCACATAAAACAAGTGCCGTAACACTGTCAATAACTACTCTTGCACGATGTACTATGGCAGGGTCATGACGTCCCTTTATCTGTAAAGTAGTTTCCTGCATGGTGTTCAGGTCAATAGTTTCCTGCTCCTTGTAAATGGATGGCGTAGGTTTTACAGCGGTACGGAATACAATAGGCATACCGTTAGTAATTCCGCCTAATACACCGCCATTATGATTCGTTTTTGTACACACTTTTCCGTTTTCGGTACAGTAAGCATCATTAGCGGTACTTCCGAATTTTTCGGTAATCCCGAAACCGTCTCCGAACTCGACACCCTTTACTGCCGGTACGCTGAATAATATATGAGCAAGTACGCCCTCTATCGTATCAAACCACGGTTCGCCGATACCTGCCGGAAATCCTGTAACAACCGTTTCGAGAGTTCCGCCGACGCTGTCGCCGTTACGTTTAGCCTGTTCAATTTTTTCGGTCATTGCAGATTTTGAATTTTCGTCAAGTACCGCAAAATCGAGACTATTTAACGTGTTTATATCGTCGGTGAGATTGTTGAAATCTCTGTCACGGACACCGGCACACGTAAGTATATGCGTACCAATATATATTCCCTTTTTTCTGAGGGCTTTTATTACAACAGCTCCGGAAGCAACAAGACCGGCGGTTATACGTCCGGAAAAATGCCCACCGCCTCGGAAATCCTGAAATCCGTGATACTTCATTTGTGCGGTATAGTCAGCGTGACCAGGGCGTGCTTTATAGGCGAGTTCGCCGTAATCCTTACTTCTTGTATCGTTGTTTTCAATTATGAAAGTTATTGGTGTACCGGTAGTTTTTCCGTTGAATACACCACTGATTATTCTTACTTTATCGGCTTCCCGACGTGCTGTGGATAACGCCCCGACTGATTTTCTTAAATCCATTTGTGAGGCTATGAAGTCTTCATCGACTTCTATTCCGGATGCCAGACCGTCAAGAACTGCACCTATCATTATTCCGTGACTTTCGCCGAAAATTGTAACCGATACGCTTTCACCGAATGTATTTTTCAATTAAATCATCTCCCCTGAAATTATATCATATATTGTAATTTATGTCAACTGATTGTTTCTTCTGTATAACTCGTCAAGACGGGTCAGAATAATACCGGCGACTTCTTCCTTAGACATTTTCGGAAGTTCTTCCGTATTATCAGACGTTATCAGCGTAACTATATTTGTATCTGTCCCGAAACCTGCTCCGGAAGTCTTAAGGGAATTTGCACAAATCATCTGACATTTTTTCCTGTCGAGTTTTTTACGTGAATTTTCAATAACATTTTCGGTTTCCATGGAAAATCCGCATATTATCTGATTATCGGGTCTGTGTTCGCCAATGTACTGGAGTATATCTTTAGTACGTTTCAGCGGTATCGACATTTCACCGTCTGATTTTTTTATTTTGTTGTCGGCGGTAGTTATGGGTGTATAATCTGCTACTGCACCGGCTTTTACTATAATATCGTAATCTGCCTGACGTTCTGTAACTTCCTTAAACATTTCTTCAGCGGATTCCGCTTTTATGACATCGACAAACATTGGCGGTTTAACTTCTGTATGTCCGGAAATTACTGTTACTTCCGCGCCTCTTAACATGGCTGTACGTGCAAGTGCATAACCCATTTTTCCGCTTGAATGATTCGTTATAAAGCGTACAGGGTCAATGTTTTCACGGGTAGCACCGGCAGTAATCATTATCTTACGTCCCTGTAAATCCTTTTCAAAGGCTGTCTCACGGATTATATATTCAAGTAAGGTTTCCTCGTCGGGAAGTTTTCCGTCACCGGTATCACGGTTGGCAAGCATGCCGTTTACTGCCGGTACTATTTCATAGCCGAATTTTTTTAATTTATTTATGTTATCCTGTACAATAGGATTGTGTATCATATTATGATTCATTGCCGGTGCGATTATTTTCTTACAAGTACAAGCCATGACTGTAGTAGTCAGCATATCGTCGGCGATTCCGTTTGCAATTTTCCCGATTACATTCGCTGATGCCGGTGCTATCATTACGACGTCCGCCTTTTTCGCTATGGCGACGTGTTCCACACTGTACTGAAAATTCCTGTCAAAAGTATCTATAAGACACTTGTTCTGTGTGAGGGTCTCGAAAGTAAGAGGGTGTACGAAATTTGTAGCATTTTCCGTCATTGCTACGTGTACTTCCGCACCAAGTTTTGTAAGCATACGTGCGAGATTACATATTTTATATACCGCTATCGAACCGGTAACGCATAATAATACTGTTTTTCCTGTAAGCATTTTAAATTCTCCTTTCAGAATCTTTTTATTATATTTTAATGCATTATATGATTTTTGTCAATTATTTTTGTAAATTACTGGATTTTTTCCGGACGATATGTTATAATTGATTATATCGTAAATTAAAGGAGCTGTTTTTGTGCGTGAAATGAAAGATTCCGGCGTTGAGTGGGTTGGAAAAATTCCGGAATACTGGAAAATAGTTAAGGTTAAATATGTTATTTCAATAACAAACGGGTCTGAACCGCTTACTGAAAGCGGTGATACGTCTGTATATGGCAGTGGAAGTAAAAGTTTCAGAACCTGTGAAGAATATAAACAAGGGTCAGCGGTACTTCTTGGCAGAAAAGGTACTATTAATATACCGCAATGGATTGAGGGTAAATACTGGAATATAGATACTGCTTTTGATGCAAAATCTAAAAGTAAAGATATTAATTTAAAATTATATTATTATTTTTCCGTATGTTTTGATTATGAAAAATATGCAACTCAGACCGCTATTCCAAGCATGAAACAATCGGATTATAATAATATGAAAATTCCGCTTCCACCCATTGAAGAACAAAATAAAATAGTTTCATACCTTGACAGAAAATGTGCGGAAATCGAAAAAATTATTGAACTTAAAAATCAGCAGATAGATTTACTTAAAGAGTATCGAAAAACCTTGATTTCTGAGACCGTAACAAAAGGTCTTAATAAAAAGGTTAAATTAAAAGATTCGGGCGTTTCATGGGTTGGTGAAATTCCGGAACACTGGAGTGTTCACCCAGTTTATTATTATTTTGGTGAACGGAAAAATAAAAATTCTTCCGGACTTGAAAAAAATCTGCTTTCTTTGAGTTACGGAAAAATTGTCAGAAAAAATATAAATTCAAATAATGGTTTAATGCCTGAAAATTTCGATACATATAACATCATTGAAAAAAATGATATAATTATCCGTCCCACAGACTTACAGAACGACCAAAAAAGTTTAAGGACAGCTATTTCAGAAGAACACGGCATTATAACATCTGCCTACATTGCCTTGAAACCGGTCAGAAATATAAATGCCGGATATTTTCATTATTTGTTACACACGTATGATGTCATGAAAGTATTCTATAATATGGGAAATGGTATCCGACAAAGTATGAATTTTTCAGAATTTTCACAACTTATTGTTTTTGAACCACCACTTTCGGAGCAGGAGGAAATTTCCGCCTATCTTGATAAAAAATGTACGGAAATCGAAAAAATTATTGACCTTAAAAATCAGCAGATAAATTTACTTCATGAGTACAAAAAAACGCTTATTTATGAATACGTTACGGGAAAACAGGAGGTATAAAAAAATGCTTTTAGCTATAGATATCGGCAATACTAATATAGTACTGGGTTGCATGGACGATAACAACAACGTTGTACTTTTTGAGAGGATTTCAACGAATCATCAGGCGACGGCAGTAGAATATGCTTCGCTTATAAAGAATATCCTTGAAATGAATAATTTTAAAATAAAAGATGTCAGTGATGCAATAATGTCATCTGTAGTACCGTCAGTGACAGGAAACGTCAGCGAGGCTGTCAGGAAACTTTTCGGCATAGAAGTAATGATAATAAGTCCGGGGGTGAAGACCGGTCTGAATATACTTATCGACAATCCGGCACAACTCGGCAGTGACCAGGTTGTAGACGCCGTCGCCGGAATAAATCAGTATTCCGTACCGCAGATAATAATAGATATGGGTACGGCTACTACTGTATCGGTCATTGACAGAAACAGAAACTACATAGGCGGACTTATCATAGCCGGAATGGGTACGGCTACCGACGCACTTATTTCAGGTACAGCACAGTTACCACGGATAAATTTTGAAAAACCTGAAAAAATAATCGGTACAAATACCATAGACTGCATGAAAAGCGGTATGTTATATTCAAATGCGTGTGCATTGGACGGTATAACCGAACGCATTGAACAGGAACTCGGTGAAAAGTGTACGGTAATAGCTACAGGCGGTCTCGCTGAATTAGTAGTACCGTTATGCAGACGTGATATAATTCTTGATAAAAGTCTGCTGATAAAGGGACTTACTATAATTTACAGGAAAAATAAATCACGGAAATCCGGTTGATTATGAAGAAAATAAAAAAAGTACTTAAAATATCACGTATAATTGTTGTGATTTGGATTTTACTATGGTTCATTCCTGTTAAATTTGCTATACAAAAAGAAGATATTGATTATGAAAAAGAATTTTATATAGTTTACTTTTGGGATTTTACGACAGATTTTAAAAGCAGTAAGTGCTATATTACAGGAGGTAAAGATAATTTTCAGATATATGAACTTATTACTGCGGAACTGTCCGGAAAAGACCCACGAAATGAAATTATAAATGTTATATGCGAAAATGCACAATTTGTCATATATGGTACACTTGAACAGAATGATGACAATAATTATATACTACATAGCGATAAATGGGAACTTTTTGAAACTAAAGGACTTCGTTCGATTAATTTAAGAGATGCTCTCACTATCGGCGAATATTCCAAAGTCAACAGAATTTCGCCTTTTATGGAAACGTTTTCTTATATTGTAATTATATTATCAGTATTGTTTGCGTTACTGGAAAATATATTGAAAAAATCAAGAAAGAAATCACGGAAATAATTTAATTCCGTCAAGTGTTTGTTTGAAATCACTGTACATATATAGCGTACCCATAGCAATTAATGGTAAATGATTTTCTTTTGCATACGAGTAAGCCGATTTTATACCGGTTTCAAAGTCATGGAACGCATAAGCCGTAATGCCTTTACCGGAAAAAGTATCGGCAAGCGTCTGACAGTCAAGGGAACGTGGATTATCAGGCGTTACGGTGAAAACTGTATCGATATGTTCACAGAGAATATACGGATAACAGGTATAGTCCTTGTCAGCCATTACGCCCATAAGAAATACAACTTTCTGTTTACCGAAACACTGTTCTAAAGTATGGGAAAGATTTTCCACACCGTCGGGATTATGTGAACCATCGAAAATTACAGGCGGATTTTTCCGGAGAATTTCAAAACGTCCGTGCCATTTTACATTCTGAAAACCGGATTTTATTGCACTGTACGGAATTTCAAGACCGTTATTTTTAAGAATCCCGATACAGTTCAGGACGTTCACGGCGTTTTCAAACTGGTGAATCCCGATAAGTGAAAGATTTATTGTCATACCCTTATACATGAACGAAGTACCCGACAGGCTACAGACAGGTGCAGGATAACAGGTTTTTACATCGGAATAGTCAACGGTAAAAAGTTCAGAATTTTTTTCACGTACAGTTTTTAATATAATTTCCGGAATATCCTCACCACCGAAAAATACAGGACAATCCGGCTTGATAATTCCGGCTTTTTGAGTTGCTATTTCTTCAATGGTATTTCCTAAAATGTTTGTATGGTCTTTCTGTACGTTAGTTATTACCGACAAAAGCGGAGCGGTTATAATATTTGTGGAATCCGTATCGCCACCCATACCACACTCAACTATTGCGACGTCACATTTTTTACGTTCAAAGAGTACAAAGGCGACGGCAGTTAATATTTCAAATTCAGTAGGTTTGCCGGTCATGGATTCGCATACAGGGTATACAATATCCATAATTTCAGTGAAATCTTCTTCCGATATTTCTGTACAGTCTATGCGGAAATAATCTGTAACTCCGGTAAGAGCAGGTGACGAAAAATTACCGGTTTTATATCCGGCACTCCTGAGTACCGCC
>JAAVHK010000125.1 GCA_014799765.1 Ruminococcus sp. | reverse complement strand
ATTTCATCAATATAACATTCCTCCATTAAATTTACAGATACTAATTTATTATACAACTTTTTTTCTGAAATGTCCATACCCATTTTAAAATTTTTTCATTTCAACACAATTTTATTTGTTTAAAAATTTTGTCATAAATTATTTCCGTTCCCTGTCTTGACTTATAGCTCCGGAAATGGTAGAATATATATGTATGTATTTTTAATCACAAGCGGAGGTATCAGAAATGAAAGTAACTCTCATCTCGCATACGCCTGAACCTGAAAAAATTGTCGCCGCCGCCGGAAAACTATGTTACTCCGACAGCGACATTGACGACATAAAAAACGGTCTCACGGAAGAAAAAACCAGAAAATTCATTGAAATGCTTGTTTCTGTCGGTCATGAAAGCGTAATGGAACACGTTTCGTTTACATTCGGTATAGAGGGCATTTCCCGTGCCTGTTCGCATCAGCTTGTACGCCACCGTATAGCCTCGTATTCGCAGAAAAGTCAGCGTTATGTCAATGAAAACGGTTTTGATTTCATAACCCCACCGGCTATTGAAGACGTTCCGGAAGCTCTCGAAGAATACAACAGAACGATTTCCGCAATAACTGAAAGTTACAGTAAAATTGCAGACCTGCTCACAGAATACCACAAAAACGAACTAATGAAAAACGGTCTCGACGAAAAAACAGCTACCTCAAAAGCTCGCAAGACCGCCAACGAAGACGCACGTTTTATACTCCCTAATGCCTGCGAAACTAAAATAATAGTTACTATGAATGTACGGTCATTGTTTAACTTCTTCCGGCACAGGTGCTGTAATCGGGCTCAGTGGGAAATACGTGACGTCGCAAACGAAATGCTGAAACTATGCCTTGAAGTCGCTCCGGTTATATTCAGTCATGCGGGAGCTTCATGTGTTGCAACCGGAAAATGTCCGGAAGGTAAGATGTCATGCGGAAAAATGACACAGGTAAAATCAGATTTTGAAAAACTCAAAGGTGATATTAAAAATGCTTGACTTCCGAGATATTGCCATTTCTGACAAAGAACACATTAACAGATGTCTTGCAATGTCTGACTTCATGGGCTGTGAATATACTTTCGCAAACAATATGGCATGGAAACGTCTTTCGGATTCCAAAATAGCTTTTTATAAGGATTTCTATATAGTGTGTTCACGGACGGAAGATAATAAACCGTATTTTGTTATGCCGTCGGGTAGCGGTGACTATTCAGAAATTTTCGCCGAACTGAAAAAATATTCCGATTCTATGGGTGTACCGCTGACTATTACCGGAGTTACAGAAAAATCTTTACCGCTTTTCAGGGAACTTTTTCCGGACAGCTACACGGTTGAATACGACAGGGACAGTTCAGACTATATATATCTTTCCAATGCCCTCGTACATCTTGACGGTAAAAAATATCACTCAAAAAGAAATCACCTGAAACATTTCAGTCAGTATGACTATGAATTTTCCGTAATTACAGAAAAGGATTTTGACGACTGTATATATTTCTGTACTATGGATTACAACGGCAGACCACATAATCACTCATCAGTTGCGGAACAGTATGCCGTAAATACCTATTTCAGCTATTTTCAGGAAATGGGACTGACCGGCGGTATTATCCGTATTGGTGGGAAAGTTACCGCCGTGACTATCGGTGAACGCCTTAATTCCGATACTTTCTGTGTACACATTGAAAAGGCTGACAGGTCTTTCAATGGCATATATACGGCTATAAACAATATGTTTGTAAAGTCCGTAGGCGGTGACTACAGATATATTAACCGTGAGGAAGATTTAGGTATAGAGGGTCTCCGGAAGTCAAAACTTTCATATCATCCTGTTTTTCTGTTGAACAAGTATGTTATTAATTTCAAATGAAAGGAACTTTTTATTATGATTTATGTATTTCTTGCAGAGGGTTTCGAGGAAACCGAGGCTTTAGCACCTGTTGACCTGCTCCGCAGAAGCGGTAAGACAGTAATTACTGTAGGCGTAGGCGACAATGTCGTTACGAGTTCGCACGGTATACCGGTTGTTACCGATACCATAGCACAGGAAATAATTCTTGACGATAATCTTGAAATGATTGTCCTCCCTGGTGGTATGCCCGGAACTCTCAATCTTGAAAAATCACAGTACGTACAGAACGCTATTGACTTCTGTGTACAGAACAACAAGTTTATAGGTGCTATATGTGCTGCACCGTCGATACTCGGACACAAAGGACTTCTCAACGGTAAAAAAGCCGTATGCTATACCGGCTTTGAAACTCAACTCACCGGTGCTGTTATTGGTGACGGTCCCACCGCTGAAGACGGTATCTTCATTACCGCACGTGGAGCAGGTACAGCTATTGAATTTGGTCTTAAACTCGTTGAAAAAGCCGTATCGCCGGAAGAAAGTACAAGACAGCGTAAAGCGATACTCGCTGACTGATTTCAATTTATGGAAGATAAAAAATCATTACGGAAAAAATTTTCAGAAATAAGAAAAAATATTCCGCACAAATCTGAAAAAGATATACTCATAAAGAATATTTTTCTTGAAAACTCCGGAAATGCCGATACTATACTTATATACGCATCTTTCGGTACTGAAATTGATACGATTTCAATAGCCGAAGAACTTATGAAAACTCATGTTACAGCATTTCCGGTATCTCATGAAAACGGTATAATGACTTTTCATATAGTACGCTCCGTTGAAGAACTCCATAAAGGTATGTTCGGCATATATGAACCGGATATTTCCCTGCCACAGCCTGAAATAACTGACAATACCATATGTATACTCCCCGGACTTGCTTTCACTCCGGACGGTTACAGGCTGGGCTATGGTGGCGGATATTATGACAGATTCCTTGAAAAATATCCGCAGATAATCAAAACTGCCCTCGCTTATGAGGAACTTATTACCGAAAATCTGCCCATAATGTCGCATGACGTGAGGGCTGATTATATTGTTACTCCAGAAAGGACGGTATACTGTCATGCAGAAAAAAGACAACAATGACATTCTTAATGAAGACTTTACAGACAACAACATTGACGACTATGAAGAACAGTCAGAACCGGAAACACAAGATGATACACCGGAAAATATTCAGGAAGTACCACGTAAGCTGAAAAAAAACAATAAAATTAAAAATCACAGCAGATTTCCGGAAGAACCTGACCCACTTTTTGACGACTATGAAGAATATTCAAAGACAGAAGAAGATTTTATATCCGAAGAAGATTACGAACCTGAACCGAAAACTGTTCAGGAAATGCCTCGCAAACGCAAAAAGAAAAAAAGAAAAAAACGTAGCCGATTACCTGGTATCATTATTCTTACTACTTTTGTATTTGCACTTTCCATATGTCTTTCGCTTGTAATAATAGCTTTCGGCAGGGATATGTTAGGCATAGGAAAAAGCGACAGTACACATCTTATAGTCATTCCGGAAGGTGCTACAACTGTCGACATATCGGAACTTCTCAAAGACGAGGGTATTATAAAATCTCCTGAATGTTTCCAGTTGTTCAGCCGTCTGAGGAAATCCGATTCAAGCTATATAGCCGGTGAACACTTTGTACGTCCTAATATGGCTTACGAGACTATCATAAACGAACTGACTTCCATAGAAGAAGCTGAACAACAGGAAACCGTTGAAGTAACTTTCCCTGAGGGCTGTACGATTTCCGAAGCCGGTTATATCCTTGAAGAAAATAATGTATGTTCCGCTGATGACTTCGTTTTCTATTTCAATTCCGCCGGTCTCGGATTTTCGTTTGAAAACAGACTTCCTACAGATACTTCGCTGAAATTCTACAAAATGGAGGGTTATTTGTTCCCTGATACGTATTTCTTCTACGAAAATATGAGTCCTGAGCAGGTATGTCAGAAAATATATCTCAACTTCGATAACAAAATGACTCCCGAAAGATACGCTAAAATGGAAAGTCTCGGACTGTCTCTTGACGAGCTTATTACTTTTGCGTCTGTTGTACAGAAAGAAGCCGCAAATACTGATACTATGCTTTATGTTGCCTCTGTTTTCTGGAACAGATTAAGAAATCCTGGTTATTTCCCGTTGTTACAGTCAGACCCGACTTCCAATTATTCGGAATTTGTAAGTGCTAAAATGGACGTCTATGACAAAACTATTGTTGATTCTTATGATACATATAAGAGTCCTGGTTTACCTCCGGGGGCTATATGTAATCCGGGAATCGAGGCTATAGACGCTGTACTTGAAAATGTCGAAAGTAATTACTACTTCTTCATTGCAAATATCTATACCGGTCAGACTTACTTCTCAGAAACTCTTGAAGAACATGAAGCATATCAGGAAATGGTAGAGGGTCAGGTTGACGAATATCTTATAGCATCTCGTGAAGCCGAAAGAGAAGCAGAACAGAAAGCTAAGGAAGAAGCTGAAAGCGAGGCTCAGAATGCGGAAACTTGAAGTACTCGCACCGGCAGGCGATACGGAACGCTTTAACGCCTGTATAAATTATGGTGCAGATGCTGTATATCTCGGCAGAAAACAATTCGGTATGCGGTCATCTCCTATGAATTTTGATTTCCAACAACTCGTACAGGCTGTGCAGTCCGCACACGCAAAGGGAATAAAAGTCTATCTTACGTGCAATACACTCCCACGAAACAATGAAATCCCACAGTTTGAAAAGTTTGTCAATGAGGCTGTCAAAGCCGGTGTAGATGCCCTTATAGTCGCCGATATCGGACTTCTTGCCCTTATAAAGCGATATGCACCCGATATGGAAATACACATCTCCACACAGACAGGTATAGTAAATTACGTCACGGCACAGGAACTTTATAACATGGGTGCGAAAAGAATAGTTCTCGCACGTGAACTCACACTCGAAGAAATAGCTGAAATCCGTGCTAAAACAAATCCGGATATGGAAATAGAAACTTTCGTACATGGTGCAATGTGCGTCTCGTTCTCCGGAAGATGTTTACTGTCGCAGTATCTCGTAAACCGTGACGCTAATCGGGGCGAATGTGCCCAGCCTTGCCGGTGGGGTTATCATCTTGTTGAGGAAAAAAGACCAAATGAATTTTTTCCGATATTCGAGGACGAAAAAGGAACGTACATTCTTAACGCTAAAGATATGTGCATGATTGAACACATTGACAAACTCGTACAGGCTGGTGTAGACAGTCTCAAAATTGAGGGCAGGGCAAAATCAGCGTATTATGTTACGGTAGTCACAAACGCTTACAGAATGGCAGTCGACGAATATTATAAAAATCCCGATAATTTTGTACTCCCTGAATGGATTCGTGACGAGGTTTACAAGGTAAGTCACCGGAAATACAGTAACGGCTTTTTCTTCGGTACTCCCGAAAACTCACAGTATTACGAAAACAGCGGTTATATACGTAATTACGACGTTGTAGCGGTTGTTGAAAAATGCGAAAATGGTACTGTCTTCTGTACACAGCGTAACAGGTTTTTTGCCGGTGATACTGTAGAATTACTTGCACCGTCGACGAAACCGGTTACTTTAACTCTTGATACTCTCTATGACGAAAACGGCGTTGAAATCCAGACCGCTAATCATGCTATGATGAAATTTTCATTTAAATCTGATTTGATTTTCCCGACCGGAACTGTTATCAGAAAGGCAACAGAATAATGTCTGCTACAGATTTATATT
>JAAVHK010000124.1 GCA_014799765.1 Ruminococcus sp. | reverse complement strand
TGCAAGAAACTTGCTCCGGCTACCGTGATAGTACTTGCAATATCGACGGCTTATATTTTCATGAGATACTTATAATCAGGAGGGAAATTTATGTCACAACTTATTATATCAGTCGGAAGAGAGTTCGGAAGTGGCGGACGTGTCATAGCTGAGACACTCGCCGAAAGATTCAACATACCGGTTTACGACAGACATCTTATTACTGAAATAGCTGAACGTATTGGACTTACTCCGGAAGAAATCGAAAAATACAACGAAAATCCGAAAAAGAAAATACTTTCACGACGTGTAAGAGGTTACAGCAACTCCATTGAAGACAATATAGCTGAAATGCAGTTTGAGTTTCTGAAAGAAAAATCCGAAAGCGGTGAATCATTCGTGGTAGTCGGAAGATGTTCAGAAACCAAACTGAAAAACAATCCTGCTCTTGTATCGCTGTTTGTCCTCGCCGATATGGACGCTAAAATAAAACGGGTCATGGAAGTCTATGACCTCTCCGAAGACGATGCAAGGGAATTTATCCGCAAAAAAGACAAGAAACGCAAACGCTATCATAATTACCACTGTTCAGGACACTGGGGCGATTCAAGACTTTATGACATCTGCATTAACAGTACCTGCCTCGGCATTGACGGCACTGTTGACTATCTCGAAAAATACATAAAAGCACGGACAATGAACAATGCATAATTATTAATTATGAATTGAAAAAAACCTCTTGACAACGCACATTTTATAATGTATAATTAAATTAATTCTTAATTATGCATTCTTAATTCTTAATTATCTATCAGACCGGAGGTTTTTTTATGAATACTGATAAAAGAAAAGTTGTTCTTATCGGTACTGGTATGGTGGGAATGAGTTTCGCATATGCCCTCGTGAATCAGGGCGGTATATGCAACGAACTCGTCCTCATCGACGTAAACAAGGAACGTGCTAACGGTGAGGCTATGGACTTGAACCATGGTTTAGCCTTTGCAAAGTCGAATATGCGTATATACGCCGGTGATTACAAGGACTGCAAGGACGCTGACATAGTAGTAATAGCTGCCGGAGTGGCTCAACGTGAGGGCGAAACCCGTCTTGACCTGCTCCAGCGGAATACAGAAGTTTTCCGCTCTATAATCTCGCCTGTAGTAAAATCAGGTTTCGACGGCATTTTCCTTGTTGCAACTAACCCTGTCGACATTATGACACGTGTTACTTATGAACTCTCACGTTTCGGAGCGTCAAGGGTTATCGGTACCGGTACTTCTCTCGATACCGCAAGGCTTCGTTACTTACTCGGCGACTACTTCACCGTTGACCCGAAAAACATTCACGCATATGTTATCGGCGAACACGGCGACAGCGAATTTGTACCGTTTTCACAGGTTATGCTTGCTACCAAATCCGTTACCGAAATCCTCGCCGACGAAAAAAACGACTACAAAATTGAAGATATGCAGTCAATTGAAGAACAGGTAAGAACATCTGCCTATAAGATTATCAAGGCAAAACGTGCTACTTATTACGGTATCGGAATGGCTATCACACGTATTATCAAGGCTATCCTCGGCGACGAAAACAGCGTACTTACCGTATCCGCCAAACTCTGCGGTGAATACGACAGCAAAAATGTATTTATCGGCGTACCGTGTATTATCGGCAGAAACGGTGTCAAGGAAATTGTTGAATTATCCCTCACTGAAGAGGAAAAGGAAAAATTCCAGCAGTCTAAAACTATTCTTGACGACAGTTTCAACGGTCTTAACCTTTAAAATAATTAATAATTTATAATTCATAATTAATAATTATTAATTCTTAATTCTACATAAAAAAGGGACTTTAAACAGTCCTTTTTTTGTCGGAAATTTTTCCGGAAAATTATTGACATCTCCTGAAAAAAGTGTTAGAATGCTATTCGCAAAGGAGTGATTAATCATGACAAAAAGCATGACAGAAGGCAATCCGGTTAAACTCATACTCGGATTTTCATTGCCGTTACTTCTCGGAAGTCTTTTACAACAGGCTTACAACCTGATTGACGCTACAATAGTCGGGCGAATACTCGGTGCGGATGCCTTAGGTGCTGTCGGGGCTTCAAGTAGCGTACAGTTTCTTGTACTCGGTTTCTGTATAGGTACGTGTTCAGGATTCGGAATCCCTATGGCAAAGTACTTCGGTGCGGAACAGCCTGACCGCCTGAGAACTACTGTATTTCATTCATATCTGCTTACCGGAGTTTTTGCAGTGGTACTTACTCTTGTTACGTGTCTTATGTGCGGAAAAATTATCGACATTATGCAGGTAACCGGAAACATCTGCAAGGACGCATATAATTATCTTTTCATAATACTCGCCGGAATACCGTTCACGCTTTTTTATAATCTGCTTTCCAGTATGCTCCGTGCAATCGGTGACAGTAAAACGCCGTTTATATTTCTTGCAGTTTCGGCGGTACTTAACGTCATTCTTGACCTGTTATTCATAGTTGTAGTACCGTTAGGTTGTATGGGTGCAGGTATCGCAACGGTTATGGCACAGGCTTGTAGCGGAATTGCCTGTTTCGTGGTGATTCAGAAGAAATATCCTCTGTTGAAACTCTCTAAAGACATCTATAAATTCAACGGTCATGCACTTAGGGAACTCATTATTATGGGCGTACCTATGGGCTTACAGTTTTCGATTACCGCTATAGGTAGTATGGTTATGCAGTCGGCAAACAATTCACTTGAAGATGTCTACATATCGGCATTTGCGGTTACTTCCAAACTCAAACAGCTGGCAATGTGTCCGTTTGAAGCAGTCGCAACAGGTATATCAGTTTTCAGCAGTCAGAATTTAGGGGCGGAAAATTATGACCGTGTAAAGAAAGGTATCATTCAGGGGACTGCCATTAATGCTATTTACGGAATAATAATCGGTATCGTACTTATTTTCTGCGGACGTACTTTGTCAATGATGTTCCTTGACAGTTCGGAAACTGCCGTACTTGATGCCTGTGGCGTATATATGAAATGCGTCGGCTATTTTTACTGGGCATTAGGTATACTTTTTGCGTGCCGTATGAGCGTACAGGGTATAGGCTTTTCGGGACTGGCTATATTTTCCGGAGTACTGGAGATGTTCGCAAGAATAATTGTCAGCCGGAAATTCGTTCCTATATACAGATTCGGTGCTATCTGCTATACTGACCAAGTTGCGTGGGTTGTCGCAACAACTTACTGCGTAATAATTTGCGTTTTGTGTGTTAAAAAAGTATCGACTAAAAAAGTAATTCACGAAAAAATAAAAGTATAATAAAAAAACTCCCTTTTTACAGGGAGCTTTTTTTTAAGGAGGTTTATTCTGGTTTTTGAGATATTGAAACATTTACAACGTGGGAGGCTTCATTTTCGGGACTTACCGGAAGTGCGGTGAATGCTAAATCAAGATATACATTGTCCATGAACTCGTCTTCTACCGCAAACGCCATTGTTATTTCCGTACTTTCGTTCGGTCTTAGCGTGTTTTTCTCCTGTACGTAGTACATGAAAGAATAGGCAGAATCACGGAGTACATCGAAAGTATCATAGAAATTATATTTTGTATAGTCATCACTGCCGAATTTGTCAAGAAGTTTCGCCGTATGAGTATTTATTAAAGTGTTGTCACGTTTCGTCAGGAGCATAAATTTATTATTTGTATCAAATATATTTTCAATAGTCGTATCGCCTGTATTGGTATAAGTCATTTTTACTGTCATAATATGTGTCGGTACAGTTTCCGTTTTCTCCTGATATTTAACGTCATCGCCTTTGGCAAACTGTACATATTTACGCACGTTATCAACAAGAATTCCGTCCTCGTCGACAATATCAGCAGTTTTGAAATCACCATATAAATCGTCACTTTTACTTAATCCACCTTCAGGGTTTAAAGTGCCGAATGCGTTATCAAAACTTATGTCAGTTACTTTCAGTCTGCATTTATAACCGGAATAATACTCGGAATAATTATCCACATCAATATCTTCTCCGATATGATATATCTTGACATCTGAATATACCTCACCCGATAATACATCCCGATAGTCTAATTCCTCATCTTCCGGATTGTATATATAAGCGGTTTCCGTATCCGACGGCACGAGTTTCACGTTAGCGATAATCATTTTCAAATCGTCCTTTGTGATGTCGTCGGTAACCCACAGTGAAAGCGAATACAGTGTATTATCAAACGATATATCGGCGATACGTCCGTAATTACGATTGGCTGAATTTTCCTGATAGTCCGAACGGTAACTGATTGTGACTGTTTTTCCGTCCGCCGTATAATTTTGCGTATCTTTACAACGGTTTACTATTGCCGGAATTTTATTACCGTCGGGATATTTTGTAAATGATGGTGTCATACCGCTGTTTGTAGTGTAGTTATGGAATTTACCGTCATATTCATTGCCCTGCTGATATTCGAGACCCTCCGGAAGCCAGCCGTATTCAATGTCATAAATTGTATCGTCGTAATTTTCTGCCGGTTTACTTTCGGATTCCTTTACTACCTTTGTACCCTCGTTTACCTTACCGTCATTCTTGCCGTCCGATACGGTAAATTCAGACTGCGTTACATCTTCCGGATAATATACCCATGCTTTTTCAGTATCGGTCGGCACAAGTTTTATATTTTCAAGGAACTTCTTCAAATCGTCCTTTGTGACGTCGTCGGTAACCCATACTAAAAGTTCATACGGATTATCGTTAAAATATACTAATGCCTGACGTCCATATTTATTATGCTGTGTATCCGTTGAATTTTCAATGTAATCATCATAATATCCGACTTTAATAGTTTTGTTATCTATTTCGTAAGTGTCACGTACAGGTGCGGCACTATCCATTTCAATTTCCTGACCGGTAAGATTTTTACCGAAAGAAACTGATATAGTTTTTCTGTCGGACTTGATGTTCTTAAACTCATGAGAATAAGATTCGCCGTCTATACGTTCTAAATTGTCCGGAATCCAGCCGTATTCAACATCATAGAGTGTTTCGGTTTCCTGTGAAATTTCCTGTATATCCTCGCCTGCCTGCTCACCGGTAAATATTTCCGCTCTTTCCTTACATGACGGGAAAATATTGATATTCTCGATAATTTTTGCAAAATCTTCTTTGGTAACGTCGTCTGTTACCAACAATTCAAGTTCATACGGTGTATTATTGAAATATATTGTCGCAACACGTCCGTAAGTCGTGCAGTCTTTATCTGTTGAGTTTTCCACATAATCATCAGTATATCTTATGTCAACAGTTTTATTGCCAATCTGATATTCGTCACGTACAGTCAATGCCTTGCCGTTTTCAGTTTTTTCACCGGAGAGATTTTTTGTAAATGATGCTATCATAAAGCTTTTTTTATTACCGTCATCTGTAAAATAAGTGTAGGAACCGTCACTGTTATAATTAAAGTCATCAGGTACCCAGTCAAAATCAACGTTATAGATTGCATCATTCACATCGTGATATACATAAGCTTTTTCGGTATCGCTTTCAACAAGTTTAACGTTTTCGATAACTTTAGCAAAATCTTCCGGTGAAATGTAGTCGTCTACCCTTATGGAAAGTTCATACGGTGTATCCTTGAAATAGATTGTAGCCATACGTCCGTAATTATTGC
>JAAVHK010000123.1 GCA_014799765.1 Ruminococcus sp. | reverse complement strand
TACACTCTTTACCCACCCTACCCCCCTCATTTTTATTCCTGAAAAATCATTTTCAGTACGTGAAACAAGGTCACCTGTAATAAAAATAAGGTCAGGATCTTCCCGCCTTAAAATGCGACAGATTCGGGAATTATTATCCCCGAACCTGCGTTTATGCAAATCTGAAATATGTGCGATTTTTATATCATTCTGTTTATTTTTTCCGGAAAATTCATGCCGTATTTTCAACATGAATTTATTTTCCAGAAAAATATATCCGGCTGAAAATACAAGAATTAATTTCAGAAAATTATTCTTCATTTTCTGCCTGCTCCTCGGTATCAGTAATCTGTTCAACTTTTTCTGTCTGGGCGTTTTCGTCATGTTCGGCACGTGTGAAAGCTACAACTTTAGCACCATCACGGACACGCATAACACGTACTCCCTTGGCGTACTGACCCATTATTCTTATATCGCTTGCAAGGATTCTTATGATAATTCCGTCACTCGATACCATGATAATATCATCAGTCTCGTCGACGATTTTTATTCCGCATACGTGACCTCTTACGTCGTCGACGTGGTAATTTTTAAGACCATATCCACCACGATTCTGAATACGGTAATTTGAAATTTCCGTGCGTTTTCCGTAACCGTTTTCGGTGACGGTCAGCAGTGATGCACCTTCACGCATACGGGCAATGCCTACTACATAATCGCCCTCACGTAATTTAATTACTTTTACTCCGTGTGCGGTACGTGACATTGAACGCCCTTTAGATTCTTCAATTCTTATAAGCATACCGTCATGAGTTGCGACAAATATCTGTGCATTGCCGTCAGTAAGGCGTACACCGGCTATTTCGTCGCCGTCGTCGAGACCTATAGCACGTAATCCACGTTTACTTACGTTCCTGTAAAGTGAAAGATTTGTACGTTTTATTTTACCGTTTCTTGTTACAATTGTTATGAATTTATTTTCACTGAAATCAGTAGTTTTCAGCATAGCGGTAATTTTTTCGCCGTCATCGAGTGAGAGCAGGTTTATTAAATTAAATCCTCGTGAAGCCTTTGTACCGTCCGGAACTTCATAGCATTTCAATTTATACATTATTCCGAAATTCGATATAAATAAAACATTATCGTGACTTCCGCAGACAAACATTTCCTCAACAAAGTCTTCTTCACGCTGTTTCATACCGGTTATACCACGTCCGCCACGTTTCTGTGTCTTGTACTCGGCAACCGGCATACGCTTGATATAACCGTTATTTGTAAGCGTTACGACACAATCTTCATGCGGTATCAGGTCTTCAATATCAACCTCACCACTGACACTTTCAACATCTGTACGCCTTTTATCATTGAATTTTTTCCTGATGTTGTCGAGGTCATTTATTATGATTTCATATACCCTGTTGACATCGTTCAGAATGTCCTCATAGTCCGAAATTTTAGTAAGTAAGCCGTAAAGTTCGTCGGTAATCTTCTGTCTTTCCAGACCGGTTAAAGCACCTAATCGCATTTGTACTATAGCTTCTGCCTGCTCATCGGAAAGACCGACTTCATCTTCAATGTGAAGTCCGGTAAAATCGTATTTATCATGGTCAAGAATTTCAGAAATTTTAACGTCCATGAAATATTCCATGATATTTTTCTTGCCGATAGCAATATTTTTGCTTTTTTTAAGAATATCAATAACTTCGTCTATATCGTCGGAAGCAAGTACGAAACCTTGCAGAATATGTGACCTTTCCATAGCTTTTTTCAAATCATATTCAGTACGTCTACGGATAACTTCAACCTGAAATTCAAGATATTTCTGTAACATTTCCTTTAAGGTCAATATTTTCGGCTCACCGTTTACGAGGGCAAGCATTATAATTCCGACGGTATCCTGTAACTGTGTAAGGGCAAATAATTTATTTAAAACTATTTCCGGATTTGCGTCTCTTTTCAGTTCGATTACTACACGCATACCGTCCTTGTCGGATTCGTCTCGTAAATCGTAAAGACCTTCAATTTTCTTGTCTCGTACAAGCTGGTTGATACTTTTCAACAGTCTTTCCTTACGGAGCATAAAGGGTATTTCATCAATAATAATACAGTTTCTGCCCTTTATTTCCTCAAAATGAGTACGTGAACGGAGTATTATTTTACCTCTTCCGGTAGCGTATGCCGAACGTATTCCGGCTTTACCCATTATTATTCCACCTGTAGGGAAGTCCGGAGCTTTTATAAATTCCATTAACTCATCAAGCGTGCAATCCGGATTTGAAATCAGCAGTTTAAGACCATCAATTACTTCGCCTAAATTATGTGGCGGAATATTGGTAGCCATACCGACGGCAATTCCAACAGAACCATTTACCAACAGATTCGGAAAACGTGACGGCAAAACTTCCGGTTCTTTCAGACGGTCATCATAGTTTGATACAAAATCAACGGTATTTTTGTTAATATCGGTCAGCATATCGAGTGTTATTTTTGACATTTTCGCTTCTGTATAACGATATGCCGCTGCACCGTCGCCGTCGATAGAGCCGAAGTTTCCGTGACCATCCACAAGCGGATAACGCATTGAAAAATCCTGTGCAAGTCTTACAAGTGCGTCATATACGGAAGTGTCGCCGTGTGGGTGATAACGTCCTAAAACCGCACCTACTGTATCGGCACATTTTCTGTAAGCCTTTTCGGGCGTAAGTCCGTTTTCGTGAAGTGTATATAAAATTCTTCTGTGTACCGGTTTAAGACCGTCTCTTACGTCCGGCAACGCTCTTGAAACGATTACCGACATTGCGTAATTAAGTACGGAATTCTGCATTTCGTCGCATATTTCCGTATTGATTACCTTTGAATTATCATTGTAAATCAAAATTTATTACCTCCTGTAAAATTATTTCAGATTTCTTAAAATTTCATTTTCTTTTCCGGAAAAATTTTCTTTAGGAATAATATAAAATACTACTTTTCCGGAAAATATAAGAAAATATTTATCGTATTCCAATACCGAAAAATTCTCATCTATCGGAATACGGCTTTTTCCCGGTAAATCGTCATCTTCCGATTCCTCACCGGTAGAAACCGTTGAAATATCAACGTATTTTTCCGTTACTGAAATTCTGTATACTGTATTTTCGGTCAGGTGAAAACTTTCAAACAAATTTGCCCTTAATTTCCGTGGATTATACCATTGGCGTACCGCCATTGCAAGACAAACAAATATGAGCAGGTAGGCAAAATACTGTGAATTGTCCTCAATGACCGAAAATATAAATACCCCGGCAAGTATCAGAAATGCAACTGCTGTTAAATTCGCCTGTGGAAATACGAATTTTTTCTGAAATTCAATATATCCCTCACGGAAAATTTCAAACGGTACGGAATAATTTTTTTCAAATAAATAATTATCGGTCATATATCCAAATCCTGTACGAATTTTGCATTTTCTTCTATAAATTTACGTCTTAAATCAACTTTATCGCCCATAAGTACAGTGAAAATTTCGTCAGCCCTGAGTGCGTCTTCCATGGAAATTTTAACAATTGTACGTGTTTCGGGATTCATAGTAGTTTCCCATAGCTGTTCAGGATTCATTTCACCAAGTCCCTTATATCGCTGAATATCGACTTTATATTTTCCGTTTTCAGAAAGTTCTTTGATAAACTGGTCTCTTTCCTCGTCGGAAAATGCATAGCGAATCTGTTTATTTCTTTCCACCCTGAAAAGAGGTGGCTGTGCTATATAGATATTGCCGTTTGTTATGAGAGGTCTCATATAACGGAAGAAAAATGTCAGTAATAAAGCCCTTATGTGCATACCGTCAACATCGGCATCAGCCATGATTATTACTTTTCCGTAACGTAATTTTTCAATGTCGAAATCTTCGCCGATACCTGTCCCGAGTGCCGAAACTACCGGTGATAACTTGTCATTACTGTAAATTTTATCAATTCTTGCTTTTTCAACATTCAACATCTTGCCCCATAAGGAAAGTATTGCCTGATAACGTCTGTCACGTCCCTGTTTTGCCGAACCTCCGGCGGAATCACCCTCAACGATATAGATTTCCGTATAACGATTATCACGTTCTGAACAGTCAGCTAATTTTTCCGGCATAGCAGTTTTTCCGAAAGCGTTTTTATTTCTTTCGGCTTCCCTTGCACGTCTGGCGGCTTCACGGGCTTTAAGGGCGGAAAGACTTTTTTCAAAAATCATCTTTGCGATTTCCGGATTTTCTTCAAGGAAATTCATTAATTTTTCCTGTACTAATTTTTCGATAAACGGCTTTACTTCGGGATTTCCGAGGCGTACTTTTGTCTGCGATTCAAATTCACATTCAGTCAGCTTTACAGAAATAATTGCGGTCAGACCCTCACGAATATCATCACCACCAAGTTTTTCCTTGTCTTTGAGCAGGTTCATTTTTCTTCCGTATTCGTTGACAACTTTTGTCAGTGCGTTCCTGAATCCTGTTTCATGTGAACCGCCGTCCTTTGTGTGAATATTATTCGCAAATGATAAAATCAATTCGTTGTAGCCGTCATTGTACTGTAATGCTATTTCAGCGGTCATATCGCCGTAATTTCCAGAAAAATAGATTACATTTCCGGAAAGACTTTCAAGCCCTCTTGCCTCGTGAATATGTTCCACGAATTGTTTTATACCGCCCTCATAGTACATTGTTTCGGAGAATATATTTTCGTGTCTTGAATCCGTGAAATTTATCTTTAATCCGGCATTCAGAAAAGCCTGCTCTCTCAGACGTTTCATAAGCGTTTCACGGTTATATACGGTAGTTTCAAATATTTCTGCATCCGCCTTAAACATTACGCTTGTACCGGTTTTATCAGTCTTTCCGATAATCTTTATGGGTTCGGAATAATTTCCCCTCTCGAATCGCTGAAACCATATGTTCTGACCATCATAAACAGTGAGTTCCAACCATTCCGACAGGGCATTTACTGCTGAAGCTCCTACACCATGAAGTCCGCCGGATACCTTGTACCCACCACCACCGAATTTTCCACCGGCATGAAGTACGGTATATACGACAGTCGCCGCTGAAACGCCTTCTTTCTGGTGGATTCCTGTAGGAATACCACGTCCGTTATCTGATACACGGATTACGTCATTTTCGAGTAATTCGACGTTTATTTCCGTACAATAACCTGCTAAGGATTCATCAATTGAGTTATCGACAATTTCATAGACAAGGTGGTGTAAACCGCCCTCACCGGTAGAGCCTATATACATTGCCGGACGTTTTCTTACAGCCTCAAGACCCTCTAAAACCTGTATGTCGTTTTCGTCGTAATTGTTGTTTTGTATACTCATGAATTTACCTCCGATTTTTCAAAATTTTATTTACTCTGACCGTCTGCCATACGCTTTTTCAGGGTATATGCCGACAACTGTGAAATATAAACTTTTTCCGTACCGTTTTTTGCGGTTATTATGAAACTTTTCGGCATTTCGTAAGTCGTATATACGCATGAATGATTTTTTTCAGCACGTTCAAGAAATTTCTTTGTGAATTTACCTGTTGTAGTGTTTTCTATGTCAAATATCCCGACGACATCATGAAGATTTACGGAATAATTATTCCCGATATGAAGATACATCTTTCAGCCTCCTGAAATTTATTTTTACAGTCCGTTAAAAGCATATGACCTCTCAGAACGAACTACAACGCCCTCATTTGACGTTTTAAGTTTTCAAGGTCAAATTATACTACCCTCTGCCCGAAAGTGTCTCAGAACGCATCACAGACGCTCTCAGAGGCATATTACGTTCTGAAATTTATTTCCCGACAAGTTTTCCGTAAATGCTTACGGATTTTTTTATGTCATGAAAATAACCGTAAAAAGCACACCACCTCTCAGAACGTTCTGTAATGCCCTTATTTGACGTTTCATGTTTTCAAGGTCAAATTATACTGCCCTATACCCGAAAGTGTCTCAGAACGCATTACAGACGCTCTCAGGGGGGGGTATGTTATGTTCTGAAATTTATTTCCCGACAAGTTTTCCGTAAATGTACGGAATTTTTTTATGTCATGAAAATGTCTGTAAAAAGCATACCATCTCTCAGAACGTTCTGTAATGCCTTTATTTGACGTTTCATGTTTTCAAGGTCAAATTATACTACCCATTACCCGAAAGTGTCTCAGAACGCATTACAGACGCTCTCAGAGGCATATTAAGTTCTGAAATTTATTTTCCGATAAGTTTTCCGTTATGTATACGGAATATTTTCCCTTTTACTTCCGGAAGTAATGCACTTTCATTGCACGTTGTGATAAAAACCTGCATATTTTTTATAATATCAAAAATAAACTTCTGTCGGTTTTCGTCAAGTTCGCCCATAACGTCATCAAGGAAAATAACCGGTGCTTCATCTGATTTTTCCATGAAGATTTCTGCCTGTGCTAGTTTCATGACAAGTGCAGTGCTTTTAATCTGACCTTGTGAGGCGTATTCCCTTGTGTTCAGACCGTTGATTTTTATCAGGATTTCGTCACGGTTTACGCCGGTATGTGTGGAGCCTGTCTTGATGTCGTAACCGGCAGTTTCCTGTAACTTTCTGAAATAAATTCCGGTAAATTCCCGATTTACAGGTTTTTTCAGGTCTTCGGACTTATAGACGTTTGATTTGTATTCAAGTTCAAGAGTTTCATTTCCACCGGAAAGAGTTCTGTATAAATCGCTACAAATGCGGTTTATTTTCCTGACGTACTCATAACGCATATGTGAAATAAAAGCACCTTCTTCAGCAGTCTGTCTGTCGATAACTGCGAGAATATCGGGATTCACATTGCTGTTTGCTATTTCTTTCAACAAGGCATTCCGCTGATTCATGATTACGTTATGCCTGTTAAGATGCGTTACAGATGCCGGATTCAACTGTGAAGATGCCATATCTATGAAATTTCTTCTCTTTTCCGGAGAGCCTTTAATAATTTCCACGTCGTCGGGAGTAAATGCTATGCACCGGAAAACATCAAAAAGCGACTTAGTACCCTTTTGTTTCACGCCGTTAAGAGTTATGTTTTTTACGTTGTTGTTTCCACGGATAATTTCTGTTCTGATTTTCTGTTCACGGATATTGTCGAGTATATTTATTTCGACAGTCATTCTGTTTCCGGAAAATGAAATATAATCCTTTTCCCTCGAAGCCCTGAAACTCTTACAGCCTGACATAATCCACAGAGCTTCAAGCAGATTTGTTTTTCCCTGTGCATTAAGTCCGGAGATTATATTATACTTCGGGTCAGGAATTATTTCAATTTCAGATAAATTCCGGAAGTCCTTGATTCCGGCATAAGTGATAATCACTCCACAACTACCTCATGTTCATCGAAAATTACTGTATCTCCGGAACGTATTTTTTTTCCTCTCATGGTACATACTTCACCGTTTACGGAAACTTTTCCGTCCTGTATGAACATTTTAGCTTCACCGCCTGAACCTACAAGGGAAGCGTATTTCAGTAATGCTTCAAGCTTGATAAACTCGGTGTTTATTTTTATTTTTTCTGCCATAATGTCAACCTTTCATGCCTTTAAGGCTATTTTTTTATTAATAATACAAAGCTTATTTCAAGCCATAAGTAAATTATATCACAAAATCAGATAAAAAGCAAGCAGAATACCGCATTTTTTGTCATGTAAGGTGTATATTTTCATGCGGTATCCGGCTTGTTTCAGAAAAATTTAATAACTCTTGAGATTTATTGGCATGACAAGGAATATAAAACTTTCACCTTCAAGCGGAAGAATTTCTATAACCTTCTTCGAGCCGTTAAACAGTATGCGTATTTTGTCTCCGTCTGCTACACGTACAGCATCAGCCATAAGTTTGTGATTGAATCCGATAGTTACGTTTTCGCCTTTTACGTCTGCCTTTATGGAATCGTTTATTCTGCCTATTCCTGTTTTGCAGTTAAGATTCACATAACTGTCTGTAACTTCACAGTGAATCGGAGTTTTGTTTTTTTCGTCGATAATCAGTGAACATCTTTCAAGACCTGTAAGAAATTCTCTTTTGCTGATAATGACTTCAGTTTTGTGTTCTGCTGGTATGCTTAGCTTATACTTGTGGAAAGTTCCTTCCAGTAATCTTGAAATTATAAATACATTGCCAGTCTCAAAGATTATGTGTTTTTCGTTTATGTGGATAATACAGTCACTGTCATCTCTGATAAGCGATGATAATTCAAGCAAAGCTTTTTTAGGAACTACAAACTGATAGTTTCCTGAATTGGTTATTGTTTCGCTTCTGATAGCAAGTCTGAAACCATCAATTGCAACCATGTTGAATTTTTCGTCTGTAATGTCAAATAATTCTCCCGTAAGGATTGGTTTGCTTTCGTTTACTGATGCTGCATAACTTGTCTGATTAATCATGGATTTCAGTACTGAACTTTTTACGGTGAATGTTTTTTCAGAATCTATTACCGGTAAGTCTGGATAATCTTCTGCTGATATTGCTGAAAAACTACATTCTGTTGAACTGCATGAAATATTGATTATCAGATTTTCATTAACCTCGAAATTAATCTCATCTCCTGACATTCTTTTTGTGAACTCGTTAAACAGTCTTGCATTTACAACAAATTCTCCTGAATCTTCTGTTGTTGAATTTATTGCTGTACGTATTCCCATTTCAAGATTATATCCTGTAAGTTCTATTTCTTCTGGTGATACTCTGACTTTTATTCCTTCAAGAGCAGGAATAGTTGATTTAGCTGATACAGCTTTTGAAACATTACTGATAGCTTCACATAGTTCTGATTTCTTACAAATGAATTTCATTTTTGAAAAATTCTCCTTTGTTCATAATTTTTTAATAATTCAATTTTCAAAAATTTTTTTTTTTGATTCGAAAAAAATTTTTTTGAGCGAATTTTTTTGAGTTCGAAAAAAGCCTCGCGCGCGCGATATATCCATCCATCAATCATATACATAAATATTTAGTATTAGATAATATAACGCGATTTTTTTGTTGAAAACTTTTTTTGATGCGATATTTCATCAAAAATCGAGATAATTTTTCAACAGTTTTAAGTAGAAAACTTGTGGAATGTGCAACATTGATTATGTACATTTTGTGAAAGCAACACCATTTTACAGAATTCGGACGAACATAAGTTCTTTTAAAGTCATCAAAATGCGATATTTGATTAAAATTATTTAAAAAATATTTTAAACATTTAAGTCTATTTTTCGGGAAAAAATGCAAATTTGAGGTAAAAATTTTCCCGAAAAATAAATATATTTCTAAATTATGAACAACATTTTTTTGATGATTAAAAATTTTAAGCAGTGTTTTTTAATAGCCGAAATGTCGCTAAAACTGTAAATATTTAGTAAAAATATTTTTCATTCAAATATTTATCTTGAAAAAACCTCTATTTTAAGCATTAAAAAATTTTCACAAAAGCTATTTGTATACTTTTACTAAAGGTAATTTTTGCCTATTTTGGTATTGAAAAGTGAGAATTTATACCCGATTTTTCCCTATTTACCGTTCAATGAAATCGTTCATAAAAAGATAATAATTTGTACATAACAGAAAATTTCACTGTATAATCATCTGTTTATCACAAACAAATTGTTATATATTTTTACCATATATTTTTAGCTATTTTACGTTGTTTTTTTGAACGATTTTTATATTAATTTTTACAATTTAATTTTTAAGAAATAAAAATTTTATATTTATGTCATAAACACATTTTTTTAAAATAAAAAACCTTTTTTAATCGGTTCATATGAACTCTTTACAAATTATTCATAATTTTCACAATTGATAAATGAGGTGAAAAATTATAAATAAAAATATTTAAAAAAATTTTTTTGACATTTTTTTGCCTGAAAATAGCTGAATTTGAATTGGTAAAAATAATTAATTTGTTTTCTGAAAAGAACGCATTTTTAAGTTAAAACAAAAAATTTAATTAATGTGATTTTGGACTTCTGAAATTTTCGTAATTTTCTGATTTTTCATTCATAATTTTTTTACAAATTTATTGCCATTACGTTCAGACATAATCTTGAATAAACTTTTATTTTATGGGAAAAATCAAAATTAATAATTACGGTATATTATGAAAATATGCCCGAATTTTTCAGTTTTAGTCCGAAAATAGCATTAAATTATATTTTTTTCATGAAAAAGTAATATTTTTTGAAAAAATCCGCATTTTGAGTTTTTTTCCGTCTCATCAGAGTTCCTAAACGAAGTGACGTCCGTCTCCGGCGTATTTCGTATCGTCATATTATACAAAAAAATAAATTTCACAGATTTATCACAAAAAGGCATATAATTAGAATAATTTATTAAATGGTTTTAATCGGATTTGCAGGTACATTAGTATAAAAAAGTCTCTAAATATATAATATACATATGTTTAGTAGATAAATAAGACATCAGTCGTCGCTTCCCCATGAAAACGGTGCCAGAATGTGTTTCAGATTTAAAGAACATCTGTTCATGAAAATATTTTGTTGAAAATTCATAAAAAATAATTTTTAACGAAAATTTGTTCTTATTTTTTCTATCATATAATTATCAC
>JAAVHK010000122.1 GCA_014799765.1 Ruminococcus sp. | reverse complement strand
GTTACCGATAATCACATATTTTTTTTCCTCCTCTGTCGTATTTCCGGACTGATTCCGTTTACCCTCTGTGGCGTATACATAACGCTGGTCTGTTGCAACCGTTATACATACTTTGACATCGCCTGCACCGTCGATATTTTTCAGAAACTCTTCAAGGCGTTTTTCTGTATCAATACGGAAATTTTCCGTACTGTTCACGCCGGTTTCCTCAGAATATCCGGCAGTTTCAGTGTTTTTGCCGTCGGGTACTAAAGCAGAAAGCATTATGAAAATAAGTCCGGCTATTCCAAGAAACATCACGACGGCAAGAAGTTTTTTATCTTTCGGCAAATCCCTGAATTTTTCAGCCACTTCCATTTACTACCTCCGCACTGTTGCCGATAATGTTTCTTACAATTTCAACCGCTGACCCGAAATCGTCCGAACTGATTATGACCTTACTAATAAATATGCTGTTATCATCTGAAATATTAACTTCTGTCTGAATTTCTGTACAATTTATTCCGGAAGCCGTAAGCTGTTCAAATATAACCGACGATATATTTTCAGATGTCTGACGGCATATTTCATTATTATATACTTCCTGTGAAGTTCCGTAATTCTGCTGACTGTATTCAGAAAAATCGGGCATTTCAAACGCTATACCGCCTTTCGTGAACGACGCTACAAGAACGGTAACTACAGTGAGATTAAGTAAAAATTTCATCTGAGATTTCAGCCGTGTACCCGATACCATATTTTCAATCATACATACACCGGCAGAAATTATACATACCGCCATGACCGCATTTTTCAAATCTTCCATAATATCCCTCCTAACCTAAACATTTCATAAGTATTCCGGTACAAAGCACGAAAATTACCGAATAGCATACAAGTACGCTCTGTGCCACTGCAAGTCCGCTGTCGATACCTTTCATTAACCTGACAAGCGGTTCTGTGGAAAAAAGTTCAGCTATGGCAGTTCCTGCCCACATTACTATACGGAAAACAAACACTTCCATGACCGGCGGTAACATGATTATTATCATTGCAATTACTCCCACCGTACCGACGCTTCCGTGTATTACATCGAAACTGCTTTTGACCGTTGCATATGCATCCGAAACCGCACCGCCTACAACCGGTACTGCTCCCGATATAAGAAAACGTGCTGTCTTACTCGCAACGCCGTCAGCCTTTCCGCCGAGCGTGCATTTCATAGATACAAAACCGGTGAAAAGCGTCATTGTGACTGTCATTCCCCATGTAATCAGCTTTTTCAGCAGATTTATTATACTGTTCAGCGACATATCCGGAAAAACACTCCCCGATACCGCCAGTACCGTACTTATACTTACTACCGGAATAAGAAAATTTTCCGAAAGTCTGACTATCAGTTCCGAAGCACCCAGTATAAGCAGATTATATATTCCGGCGGTAGTTATTCCACCGGCTATTACCGTAATTCCGGCAAAAACCGGTACGAATACAAGTATAAAATCGCCACCACGTCTGACCGCCGTAAGTGCTGAACTATATACCGTAAAAAGCTGTGGCATTATCACTGTAACCGCCGTTATCACGCAAATCATGTTGTAAAGTCCGGCAGATGTTCCCGAAAATATACCGGTACCGGCATTTTTCATTACCGCTGTGAAAAGAATTACAAATAAAAGCGTTTTCAGAACTTTCAGCGGTGCGGACAGCCGTGCGGTAAAGGAATTTTTTACTATATCAAGCAATCCCGAAAAAGAAAGATTTCCTATATCGTCGTAACTGAAGTCTATATCGTAATCCGACATTATATCATCAATCTGGTTTCTTATCTCCGATTCACTGCCGGTAAATTCCGCAAAACTTTCAAGCGGATTCGCCGTTATAATCAGAACGGTAAATATTATAAATAAATAAAATATTTTTTTCATACTTGTCCCATAATTTCATTAATTTTTTCAATCAGGGCTTTAAGAATTGGCATACTCATGAATGTTACCGCACCTCTGCCCCACATTTCCGCCACAGATGCTATGGCATTTTCACCGCTGTCACGACATATTTCACAGGTTATCTGCGTTATGAAACAAATCGCCGAAGCCTTGAAAATCAACGATATATAGCTTTCAGATATTCCGGCCTGCGAAAAAACATCACTTATTTCCGCTATGAGTGGTTCTACAAAAATCATAAGTCCGCCCATGACGCCTACACAGGCTACAAGTGCCACCATCATTGACTGCTCCTGACAATGCTGTTTCAACAGTACCGCCATTATCGCTGAACATATACAGAATACCGCCACAGAAAAGCAATTCTCTACCATAATCCGAACACCATTTTAACCTTTTCAAAAAGGTCTCCTATCTCGTCGACTATAACCACCAGTACCACTATAAGACCGGCAAGTGTGGTCATCATAGCCTGCTCCTCACGTTCAGCACGTTTCAGAACAAGATTAAGTACCGCAACTATAATACCAGTACCGGCTATTTTAAAAATAAGGTCAATATCCATAATCTATATCCTTTCATGCTATATTATGAGAATACCAGTAATTATGCCGAAAAGCATTCCGATACTTCTGTATAATTTTCCTTTCTGACTATATATATCAGAATAGTTTTTTTCCAGAATACCGGCTTTTTCTGTGAGTGTCTCTATTGATGCAAGCTGACCTTCTATATCACTCTGTCCGATAATCTGACCGAAATCGCATAAAAGATTCTTTACATCTTCCGGAAGATTTTTCTGCGATTTTACGGCATTTATCCATATTTCACGGAAATCTTCTTCCGGATTATATTTTTCGGGTATCGCCTGTAAAAAATCAAACCGCTGAAATTTCTTATTTTTTTTAAGTTCCATACTTATGGAATACACGTCGACGGCACTGCACCGGATTATTACTGCCGTATTCATAAACATTTCATGGATATTCCGGCAGAAACTGAGGTCTGATTTAAGTCTTTCCGAAAAATATATACCTGCCGTACCTCCCATAACCGTAAACATTACCGCTGAAATTATCCTGAAAAACATTGTACAAGCCTCCTGATTTCACGGATTCTGCCCATTTTTTCAAGGAATACCGCATATTCAAAAATACCGCTTTCAAGTAACGGTCTTATTGCCTGACGTTTCAGAAGATTTTCATAATTTTCGGCGTGTACGGTCGCCGTGAAACCTACTCCGCAACCGTAAGCCCCTGAAATCGCCGATACGTCTTCCGGTGTGGAAATCTCATCACAGAAAATCATATCCGGCGATAACGTCCGTACCGCTGAAATTATTCCGTCAGCACGTCCGCACCCGACAAGCACATCTGTCAGTACGCCGACATCATTTTCCGGTAATCCGCCGGAAACAGAAGCTATTTCGTTTCTTTCGTCGATAAGTGAAATTTTTATCCTGTTTCCGTATATCCGGCATAAATCCCTTAAAACAGTAGTTTTTCCGGTATTAACTCCGCCACATATCAAGACGCTTTTTCCGGAAATCCTTTCATTTATTTTTTCCGCACAACCGGTCACGCACCTCGCCACACGAAAGTTAAGGGCGTTGAAACTGCTGATTGTTTTTCCGGCAGTTTCGGAATAAGTTCCGGCAACCCCGACACGTATTCCGCCTTTAAGTACAAAATAACCCTCACGCAGTTCCCGTGTACAGCTATGCACCGAATAATGACATAGTCTGTCAACAGTCTGTCTGATTCCGTCGGCGGTTATGGCGATATTTTCCGGATTGTTGTAATCGCCTGTGAGTTTTCCGTTCCGTGTGAGATATTTTATTCTGTCCGGAAAAATATACGAAACAGCACGTCCACTCCGGAGACGTATTTCTGTAGCAGTCTTTCCGATTTCTGAAACTGCTGTCATAGCCGTTCTTATTTCCGGTATCATGTAGGAAGATATAATTTCATAGCTTGTACTTTCCGTCATTGTAAACACTCCTTTCACTAAATAATATTCAGTAATTCCGCATATTATTCACGGACATAAAAAAAACAGCACACCGAAGTGTGCTGTAATTTTTTTTGGAAATTATTCCTTAACACCACCGAGTGCAACACCGGCAATGATGAACTTAGAAAGACAGATGTATGCAATGATAATCGGGATAATACCGAGTGCGATACAGGTGTAAATCATACCGTAGTCTGCTGTCTTCTGTGAAGACTGGAGAATACCGAGCATCATAGGAAGTGTACGGAGGTTTGTTGTACCACCCTTATTCGGGTCAATGAGAATCATGTTAGGTGTATAGAAGTTGTTCCAGCTTGCAATGAATGCGAAAATTGCCTGTACGGCAATAGCCGGTTTCATCATAGGAATAGCAATCTGGAGGAAGATTCTGAACTCGCTACAACCGTCGATACGTGCTGCTTCAACGATTGACTGTGAGAACGATGATTTGAGGTAGGATACCATGAAGTATACTACTGATGGTGCTGCAACAGCCGGAAGGATAAGCGGTATGAATGAGTTTGTAAGGTGCAGGTTAATCATAAACTTTACGAAACCGGCAGATGTTACCTGTACAGGAACCATCATTACAAGGAGAATAGCTGTATAAGCTGCGTCCTTGAGTTTGAAGTCATAAACACGGATACCATAAGCTGTCATAGCTGAGAAGAAAACAGTAAGGAATGTAGAACATACTGTAATAGTCAAGCTGTTCTTGTAACCAATCATGAGACTGAAATCTTCGGAAGTCTTAACACTGAGGTTTTTTACGTTTTCAGAAAAATGACTGCTCGGTACAAACAGAGTACCCAGACCCGTCATACTGATAATTTCATTATGAGACCTTGTAGCATTAAGAACGAGAATGTAAATCGGAAGAAGACATATAATTGTAAGGATTATACACCATACAAAGAGAATACCTGATTTTATTTTCAGACTCCTTGTGTAGTTAGCTTCGTTGTCTCCATAAGTTGCTTTCATCTTGCTCATACGCTGAGACCTCCAAACTGCTTATTTTTTGATTTCTGCTGTTTGATAAGTGCCTTACGCTGTAACTTCTTTCTGTGTTCTTCTTCGTCACGGTTGAGACGGAAGATAATAGCACCGAGTACAGCTGTAATTATGAAGAGTACAACAGATGCCGCACCGGAGTAACCATATGACGGCTCAATAGCACCACTGTGGAACTTGTCATAGATATAAACAGCTATAGTTTCGATATTGTCAATACGCTGACCTTCTTTAGATGTTGTGAAGAGGTAAGGCATATCGAACATCTGGAGACCACCAATCATAGAAGTGATGACTGTGTAAACGAGGATTGGACTGAGAAGCGGAACAGTAATCTTAACGAATGTCTGACCGCTTGAAGCACCGTCGATACTTGCAGCTTCGAACAGTGACGGGTTAATGCCCATGATACCGGACATAAGCATAATCATTGTGTTACCAAACCACATCCATGTCTGAATGAACATAACGATTATACGAGGAGGCCATACAACGTCAGGAATATTCTTAGTCATGTTGAAGAATTCGCCGTCTTTAAGGATACCCATTGACCTACCGAGAATTGTAGCTGCTGAATAGTTTGTATCAGCACAGAGCTGAAGGAAAAGTACAGCTATTGAAGCAGCTGTGATGATGTTAGGCATATACATGATAACCTTGAAGAAACCTGTTCCCGGAATCTTAAGTTTAGCGTCTGTGAACCATACAGCGAGTGAAAGTGAAAGTGCAATCTGCGGAATGAAGTTACCGAACCACAGAACAATTGTGTTTTTAAGACATCTTATAAAATCCTGATGCTGAACGTCTATAGACATGAGTTCTCTTGCAGCAGCCTTTGTTTCAGGATTGGAGCTTAAGAGGTCTGATTTGTTATACGGATGACTGAAAAGTAAGTCGCTGAAATTCTGGAATCCTACAAAGTTGTCGCCTGCACTCTGATTTCCCTTGAATGCAAGGATAAATGTATAAATCAGAGGCCATAACTGGAAAAAGCAATAAACAATAAAAAACGGTAAAATAAATATGTAGCCATACTTAGCATAGCTGATTGATTTGATTCTGCTCTGAGCAGCTGATGCCATACATACACACACCCTTTCGTAATATTAAGTAAATCAAAATTCAAATAACGCCGATGGAACACACCTGTCCCACCGGCAATAAAACAAGGACTTTACTAAATATTAGTTAAGGTCAGGGATATCAGATGCAACTTTTTCCATGAATGCAATCTGAGTGTCGTCCCATGAAGCACCGGATTCAAGATACTGTGCCTGAACTGTGTCAATGAAGTCTGCCTTTATTGTTGAGTCGTAAGGAGTGATAAGACCGTTGAGGTTTATCTTCTTAGCGTTCTCGTGGAGAACTGCGAAATAGTTCTGACCATCAAGGAGGTTAGTAACGTATTCGTTCGGGTTTTCACCGGAATTAACGATGTCTTCCATAACTGCCATGTTGTTGCAGTATTCAGGCTTGCTGAGAGCGTATTCCTTGATAGTTACAGGGTCAACAGTGAATGTCTTGATAAATGACTGTGCTTCTTCAGCGTTATCAGTAGCAGGATTAACAACAATCCATGTACCGCCCCAGAAGTAAGGTGACGGACCCTGACAAACATTCCACTTACCGTATGTAGCACCGCCTTCACCGCCGGCAGCCTGTGCAAGAATGGAGTCACCGAAGCCCCATGTTGATACGAAGAAGCCCATTGCACTGTCGTCCTGTCCTGAAGCGTACCATGAAGCATCCCACTGTGGGTTCTTAGTTACACCACCACAATCCCAGAGTCTCTTAGCATAGTCTGCGAACTGCTGGCATGAAGAGTCTATTTCAAGAGCGTTGTTTTCTACCCAAGGAGTTGTACGGCTTGCTGCGAATACCTGCCACATACCACCGAGTGTATCAGCGAGGGCTGTCTTACCGCCTGACTGTTCAGCAATATCTTCAGCAGTAGCTACGAAGTCTTCCCAGTTGCCGATTTTAGCCTGCATTTCTTCAGGAGATGTTACACCGAGATACTGTTCAGCGAGGTCTGTTCTGTAAGCGAAACCACCTGCTGCTGCCTGCCATGAAACACCCTTACGAACGCCGTTGGAATCCTTACCGATTTCGTCAGTATATTCGTAGATGTCAGCAAAGTTGTCATCTGTAAAGCCGAGCTGTTCGAGCGGAGCTGTCTTTGTATCGTCGTTTATGTACTTGAGAGCCCAGTCAGCTTCACAGAAATAAACGTCGAGGTCTGCACCGTCATTGAAGAGAGCGTCATATTTTTCAGAAGCAGAACCACCGCCGACATCGAAGTTAATGAAGTTAACCTTGTCGTCTGAAGTGCCTGTAGCAGCCTTCCACTGTTCGAGCATTGCCGGTACGTCGTCAGCGTTCCATGCTGCAACTGTGAATGTGTCACCGCCTGTAGCGAGTGAAACTTCACCTACTTCTGTAGAGCCTTTTGCTACAACAGGTTCTGCTTCGTCCTCGTCTTCAGCTTCTTCTTCGCCTTCGTCTTCAGCTTCGGATTCGTCTTCTGCTTCGGAATCTTCTTCTGATTCCTCTTCGCTGGATTCCTCTTCACTTGATTCTTCTTCGCTGGATTCTTCAGCAACTGAAGAAG
>JAAVHK010000121.1 GCA_014799765.1 Ruminococcus sp. | reverse complement strand
TTACATTAAGTATAAAAAATCCCGACTGAACGTATCAGTCAAGATTAACACCTGCTCCGGAGTTGTTATTTTGTGAGTTTCTGGTACATCTTCATGAGTTCCGCCACACATTCGCTTTCAGTTATTTTTCTGTCGAAACCATATGCTTCCATAACGGCGTAATCGTTTTTCTGATGTGCTTTCCGGAGTTCCGGTGGCATATTCAGTTCGTCGTATAGGTCAGCAAGGGAGCAATCCGGATATAAGCCTACAGAAACATTCAGAACGTGCTGTAACGCTCGATAAGGAAAAATGACTACTTGACAGCCTTGACCGTCAACAAGATGATTATGATTGGCGTTCTGGTCTTCAGATTTAATGAACTGAAACAGATGCGTATTTACGGTGATGCCGACTGGAGCGATTATTCAAACTGCTGTATTAAACTGTATTTAGAAGAAGAATACAACATTACAACATCTATAGAAACAATTAATCAGGCTTGCACTATCATAGAACGCAAATATGCCTATCACCCAATAAAAGACTATCTGAACGCTGTACAATGGGACGGTATTCCATGTATAAAAAGCGTATTCACGGATTTTTTAGGAGCAACCGACAATATTTATATTCAGTATGTTGCAGTTGTGACATTTGTGACAGTTAAAAAATAGCAAATCCGAAGTGACTTTATACCGACAAATAAAAAAGAGTATCATATTCTGCATAGACTATGGAAAAATGATACTCTTTTCTTTTTCGGAAGATATTTATATCCAAAATTTAACATATCCATATTATTGCATTTAGAGACATTTGCTAAATTCGTTCACATGGCAAAATCTGTATTTATTGCAAATCTGACGTATGATACATTCATATGTAATCGTAGAAAATGTATTTTTATCTGATTGACCAATTCTGACTTTCTGTTTGTAGTTTTACCATGTGAGAATAAATGCCGTTCTTTTTCCTCAATATTTCAGGCGACCCCTGTTCCATCACCGTTCCGTCTGACAGAACGACAACCTTATCCGCACCTGCAACGGTACGCATTCTGTGTGCAATCAATAAAACTGTTTTATTTCGAATCAGACGGGAAAGCGCTGACTGAATCGCTGTTTCATTTTCTACGTCAAGAGAAGCTGTCGCCTCGTCAAGAAGAATAATCGGTGCATCTTTCAGAAATGCTCTTGCAATGGATATACGCTGACGTTCTCCTCCGGAAAGAGAACTGCCGTTTTCACCAATGTTGCTGTTCCATTTATCGGGGAGCTTTTCTACAAATTCTTCGCAGTTTGCAAGTTTTGCCGCAGACATAACTTCATCATCAGTTGCGTTTTTTCTGCCGATACGGATATTTTCCATAACAGTATTGTTAAAGAGTGTAACATCCTGAAAAACAATGGAAAAAGCCGTCAGCAGCTTCTCCGGTTCAACAGATTTCACGTCTATTCCGCCGACTGTAATTCTTCCCCTGTCTGCATCCCAGAATCTTGCCGCCAGTTTTGCCGCTGTAGATTTACCACTGCCTGACGGTCCGATGAGAGCTGTTACTTCGCCCTGTTTCGCTGTAAACGATACGTTTTGCAGAACTGTTTCATCATTGTTATAAGCAAAGCCGACATTTTCAAAAACAATATCATATCCATCAGGATTGAATGCTTTATTGCCGTCCTGCTCCTTACAGTTTTCAATCTCATTCATACGGTCAATGTTGATTTGCAGAGAATTCATCGCTGCTAAATTCTGCAAAGAGAAAGACATTGGTTCATAGATTCTCGAAACAACAAGCAGGAACATAAAGAATGTAATCAGGCTAAGAGTACCGTTTATCAGCAGTAAACTGCCCACAAGTGCAACAGTAGCGATGCCCAGCTTCATAATCATCTGAGCCGGTACGACAAACATAGCTATGCCAAGCTCACTCTTGATATGACGTTCTTCCAATGTATCAATTTTTTGGTACAATCCATTCAGATATTCTTTTTCAGCGTTATTGCTTTTCAGGTCACGAATTGTTTCAAGACACTCCTGTATGCCATCCTGCACGGCAATCTGCGCTATATTCTGCTTGCGGCTGAAATAATTCTGTGCCTTTTTAGAAAGACCGACAATCAGCAATGCCACAGGCAGTACCCACAAAGCAGAAATCGCAAGCCGCCAGTCATAAAAGAATAAGCTGACTGCAATCAGGCAGGTGGAGAAAATAGAGCCGTAAAACTGCGGTACATAGTGAGAAAACATCTGCTCTGTTGTAGATACATCTCCCAGCATTGTATTTGTTAAATCTGCAATATCCTTTTTTCCGAAGAAAGACAGCGGAAGCTTTCGGAGTTTTTCTGCAAGACGTATTCTGCACTTTCCTGACTCTTGGTATGTGGAAAAATATGTAGCGTTGTATTTCCAGAATTCCGAAAGAAAAATCATCAGCAGTGCAATCACGATACCAATTCCATACAATAAATAGTGACTTTCTGGTACTTTACCGTCAATAAAATCACTCACTAAAAAGTACAACAATCCAACAGGAAACATCAATACAATATCAGCGACAGTACACGCAGTAATTGCCAAAACAAGCCCCTTTGCACCCTCTCTTGAAAGTGCAAACCTTTTCATAATTTTGTTTATCATTTCGCACCTCCGACTTTCCAACTAACAGAAGTCTGATAATCATTCCACATCTTTGCATACAGACCGTTTTTCTCCTCAAGCGCATCATGTGTACCGTATTCTTCAATTTTTCCGTCCCTTAACACAATAATTCTGTCTGCATTTCTGACTGTAGTCAAACGATGAGCAATCATAATTACAGTTTTATCCTTGGACAGTTCTTCAAATGCTTTCTGCACAAGAGACTCATTTTCAGGGTCTGCAAACGCTGTCGCTTCATCAAGAATAATGATAGGAGCATTTTTCAGCATAACACGGGCAATTGCGATTCGTTGCTGTTCACCGCCAGAAAGATATACACCCTTTGCCCCGATGACTGTATCAATTCCATTCGGTAATTTGGTGATAATATCATCACACTGTGCTTTGTGCAAAGCATCTTGTACTTGTTTTCGTGTAGCATTCGGTTTTGATAATCTCACATTTTCAAAAATGGAAGTCTTTAAAAGTTTGCTGTCCTGAAAAACGTAAGATATTGTTTCCATCAGGTCTGATTTTTTTATGTTTTTCACATTCACACCACCGACTTTTATTTCACCTGTAGCAACGTCCCAGAATCTTGAAATCAAACCTGCAACTGTCGTTTTTCCACCTCCTGACGGACCAACGAGAGCAATCGTTTCTCCTGACTGCATCTTAAACAACACATTTTGCAGTGCATATGTTTCTGCTCCGTTGTAGCGGAATGAAACGTTTTTGAATTCCACAGAATTATCTGTCGTTTTCTCATTCTTCACTGCATCAGGCAGAGGTTTCATATCAAGGATAGAATGTACACGTTCCAAAGCGTCGGCAACAACCATTCCATTTTCACTCATATACAAAACCTTTGACATAGATGTTGCTATAACAGGTGTAAAAATCACATAGAAAATGAAACTGAGCAATACCGACTGTGCTACCGCTTCACCGCCAGCGAGAATCAAAGCAAGCGTAATCAGAAATGCAAAAGTACTGTTAATACAAACCGTATACAACAGCATAGGCATACGGCATTTTTTACAATAAGAAATGCAAAACTTATAATAGTTGTCTATTGAACCTTTGAAACGCTTAAAAGTATGCACTGTCTGTCCAAATGTCTTGACTACCGGAATACCACGCACATACTCGACAGCCTCGTTGTTCATATCAGCAAGTGCATTCTGATAATTCTTCATATCATCTGCCATTTTCGGACCTGCCATTTTAAACATCGACGCAAATCCAAGAATCACCGGTACAAGACAAATCAGTCCGAATCTCCAGTCAAATAAAAACAACATAATAATCATACCAATCGGAGTAGCAATCGCTCCTGCCATATCCGGAAGCTGATGTGCAAGGTAAGTTTCCGTAGCTGCACTGCTGTCGTTGACAATACGACGGATTTTTCCGCTTCCCATTTCTCCGATAAAACCGAGAGGCAGCTTTGCAATATGCGACATCAATGTTTTACGCATATTTCCGGCAATTCTGAATGCTGAAAGATGCGAACACATCAGACCGCTGATATAAATCACAATGGAAATCAACGCAAATACAACTGCAAGCCATCCGTTTCGTACAACGTCAACCGCTTCCGAATAGTTTGGAGCAACTTCTATCACCTCTTTTATAATGAAGAAGATGAACACAAATGGAAGCAGTGCAAGAAATGCACTGATTACCGATAATATGAGTGATGCGTAAGTCAGATATCTATGCTTTCCCGCATAACTCATAAGTTCTGAAAGGTTTTTGTTCTTTTTCACTTTCATTCCTCCTTGAAAATTTCTGATATTAAGTTAGTTTTAGCTAACTGAATTTCAAAATAAAAGGACATCACTGTCCCATTATTTTCAGCCAGCCTGCCGTATAAAATTCACGAAGCTGCTTCACAAAAACTACTGCACGTTCCTTTGGCATATCATGCCGTATCACTTCAAAAATGCCCTCAAACATACCGCTTGCAATCATGTGACAAAGTTCTCTGTCAAGCATAGGAACTTTATTTCCAAGACTTTTCAGCACCTCAACATACTTAAAAGTATATTCTACTTCTATTTCAACCATAGAATGTACGAATTTTTCGTATGGAGTTCCTTCACTACAGCAAATCAGAATTTTGAAATCTTCCATATTCTTGTACATATAATCAATCAGCCAGTTTAAACATTCAGAAGATTCTTTGCCCATATGTTCAGGTTGTTCTTCTATTGGAAGTTCAGCAAAATTTGTCTGAGTAGTCATAAATTTTCCCATAACCGCCACAGCGTGAGGTTCTACAATAGATGCAAACAGGGCTTCCTTGCTTGAAAAATATCCATAAAATGCTCCTGTTGTTACACCCGCTGTTCTGACGATATTCCGGAGTGATGCGGTTCTGAATCCCTTTTCAAGAAACTCCCGTCTTGCTGTATCATGAATCCGTTCCAGAGTTGTCTGTTCTGTTTCACTCATAGTGTACACTTCCTTTGTAACAGTGTTATATAACACTGTTATTATATCATGTTCAGCTGTATTTGTCAAGAGATTTTGAAAATTTTTTTTCATGATACACAAAACCGCTGTA
>JAAVHK010000120.1 GCA_014799765.1 Ruminococcus sp. | reverse complement strand
TTTACCGCTACTGAACCGGTGAATTTCATAATAAGATTCTGTCTTAAATCGGTATAGTTTATATGTGCCGAAGTTATACGGTATTCCCGACGGTTGAAAAGTCCGCAGAAAATTTTTATACAGTGTTCGTCGCCGTCGACGCTGAAACCGTAATATCTGAAGAAATTCATAAGAAACGATATAAACCACGCTCCTATGAAAAAAGCTCCCACGAATACCGCCACCGACGGTATACGTATAATCAGCTTTTCAGCGAGTTTTTCAGTAGTTTCGGTGAGCCGGTCAAGAGATACATTTATTATATCCCGTGCAATGTCTCCGCCTTTCATGAAGAATGTTGCTATATAGATAGTACCGGACAGTCCGCTTGAAAAGAATACCGAAAAAAGAAGTACCGATAACGGCGTTGTTTCGGGAATATCTTTCAGTTTGTTTTTCTGATTTACGTCGGGAACTCTCGTCAGGAAGTCTCTACAGAATTTTTCGGTAACCATAATCTGCAAATCCGCTGACTTGTAATTGCCTGCACTTGTATCGCAACTTATTTTCAATGCTCTTACCGGCATAAGCCATAAGGGTTTTTCAACCGTCACGGTACTTACGCTTGAATAAGGTATAGTTATTTTTATTTTAGCGGATATGCCTTCACGGTGGATTATTTCCTTGTCAGTGAGTTCTATTCCGGAATAATGCCACCGGATATATCCGAATACGATAATTATTCCTATCACGGCTATATCGAACCATGCACCACGTACCCAGTTATAGAAACTTTCGGCATCAAAACGGATAGTCTTTATGCCACGGAGCAGGGGGAATATAAGTAACCATATATTTTTTGCGGAATATCTTAAAATTCTGAGTGGGTGTTCGTGATACATTTTTCAGTCTCTCCTTTCCGGTCTATTCTTTCGAGTATCTCTTTAGCATCTGCATGATTGAGAAACAACATTCTTATCTGTCCGCCGTATACAAAGCATATTATAAAATTAAGTCCGGTATATTGCGAAAAAGGCGTTGTTATGACGTTCGTGTACTGTATCGACGTATACTTGACTGACTGATGTATATGCATGATTACTCCGCCGGAAGTTATTATTTCACTTTCGGTAAGGGTATATTTAAGGGATTCGATAAACATTGGCAGATACGCAAACATCACGAAAAATGCACCTGCTCCTATTATGATACTTATCAGCATTACAAGCAAGTCTACAGTAAAGAAGTATTTCACTGCAATTATGAGTATCAGCGAAACGACAGTTATAATTATTCTCATGGAAAAAAGACAGTTTCTGTCAGGAAGATAATTTTTCATATTCACACTCCTGTAAAGTTATATTTCTATTATAGCATAAATATCTTTTAATGTATACCGGTTTTATCAAATTTATATGACATTTTACAGGAGGTACAATATTTATGATAGCTTTTCTTGAAAAAATAAACTCATATGTATGGGGTTCAGGACTTATCTTTTTACTTATGACCACCGGCATAATATATACAGTTAAACTTAAATTCATACAGTTCCGTATTATACCGTTTTTCCGTAAGAATCCCCCCGACAGAAAGCAGTTCCGTACTGTCTGTATGGCACTGGGTACAGCTATGGGTACTGGTAATATAACCGGCGTAACGTCTGCAATAGCGATAGGCGGAGCAGGTGCGGTATTCTGGATGTGGGTATCGGCATTTTTCGGAATGGCTCTTGTATATGCTGAAAATACACTTTCCATGACATACAGCACAGACGATATAAAAGGTACTATGGCATATCTTTGTAAAGGGTTAGGAAGTAAGGAACTTGCCGTGATTTTTGCGGTATTCTGTGTGTTTGCCTGTATCGGTATGGGTGGTATGGTTCAGGTGAATACTTTTTCTGGCAGTCTTGAAACTTTACGTATAAACAAGTACGTAATAGCGTTATCGGCATTTGTACTTATTTATCTTGTGACAAGCGGTGGTGCGGAACGTATCGGAAAAACTGCACAGTTACTGTTGCCCGTAGTATCGGTGGCATATATGGCAGTATGTATAACTGTTCTTGTTGTGTTCCGGAAAAATATTCCGGATGCATTAGGCGAAATTTTCGGTCAGGCGTTCGGGTTAAGACAGTTTGCCGGCGGTATATCCGGCTATACACTGTCACGGACTGTTTCTACAGGAATACGCAGGGGAATATTTTCCAACGAAGCCGGTTTGGGAAGTTCGCCCATACTGCACAGTTCAGCGGAAAACACGTCGCCGGAAGTACAGTCCATGTGGAGTATGTCGGAAGTATTTTTCGATACTATGATATGCTGTACCCTTACAGCACTTACCGTAATATGTGCCACGGAAGATTTTTCCGTACAGACAGCTTTTTCATTTGTTGCCGGTGAATTTTCCGTACCGTTTCTTGCGGTATCCATGGCGATATTTGCATTCTGTACGGTGATAGGCTGGTACTACTGTGGCGAAACTGCTTTCAGTTATCTTTCCGGCGGAAGATATAAAAAATTATTCTGTATAATATTTTCGGTACTCGCTTCTTCCGGAGCTGTCCTCACTATGAAAACTGTATGGACTTTATCGGATATTTTTAACGGTCTTATGGCGTTCCCGAATCTCGTCGGGCTTGTACTCCTTATGAATAAAGTGAAAATTAAGGTCAATAAATAATAAAGAATCCAAAAACAAAGGAGCGATATATTTTATGAGTTATTCGGGTGAAAACAAATACTTCAGTTTCCGTGACGGTTTCTGCGAAACTCTTTCCGGCGTGACGGTAGGTTCTTCCGAAACGGCTTTATTCGGACGGACGATAGCTAAATTTTTCCGGCGATTCAGTATAGGTTGCGACTGTTTCCGGAATATGCATATTCTGTATGCGTTATGCAGTGGTATATCTGAATGCGGTCACGATGTATATGTATGCGAAAATACTGATTTGCCGTCATTCCGTTTCGGATTGTCTATGCTGTCGGCGGACTGCGGTATATTCATAAGCGGTAATGAAAGTCTGAAGATGTCATTTTTCGGTGCGGACGGTTTTCCGGTATCGTCTGCCATGCTGACAAGAATCATGAAGGCAACTCCGGCAGAAAATTCCGGAAAATGCGGGAAAATAATGTCATGTACTTCTTTCAGGGAAATATATATAAATAATCTCGCCGATACTTTCAGCGATACCGGAAGTTCTATACCAGCCGGAATAAGTTGCGGAAACCGTTCTGTACGTTCATTGTGGCTTGAATTTTTTTCCGGTGAAGATGAAAGTCTTGTGTTTCAGGTCTCCGATGACGGTCAGCGGGTAAATGCCTACTCCACGGAAGCCGGATTCATTTCGCACGAAAAACTCATACTCGCCTATGCCGTGAAACTGTCTGCCACGGGACAGGCAGTATATTTACCTGAAAATTTCCACTATTCAGCGGATATCCTCACAGAAAACAGTCAGCTTGAAATAAAGCGTTTTCCCATTGAAAAACCCGTACCGCCGGAAGTTATACAACAACGATTCCTGAATGACCCTTTATATATGTGTATACATCTGGCACGCAACAAACCGGAGTTCATACACACTGTGAAGTCCTTACCTGCTCTTGCATCTGTGAGACGTGAAATATTTATCGAAAATCCGGAAGATGTTCCATACGGAAAGACCATACAGGAAACTGACGGAAGAATTATCATCACACGAAGCGGTAGAAATCATATTACTTTACTGGCACAGTCCCATAATGCCGAAACCGCCTCTGAAATCTGTTCAGACTGGTACGAAAAACTTAAAAACAATTCATAATGCATAATTCATAATTAAGAATTATTTTAATTATTAATTATAAAAGCAGTGTGTCAGAAAAAAATTGTTAAATATGCAAAACTTTTCTTTTCCTATTGACATTACCTGTTTATTTTTGTATAATTATAAATGTATCAATGACGCTTCCGGTTGTGCCGGAAGCATTTACTTAAAAATAATACGGTATTTTCCGGCATATCCTGTGCCGTTAAAATATTTTTCCGGAAGTTTTTTCCACTTATATTTATCAGGTTTCATGTATTATCTGTCTGTTTCAGATATCGTCGCACTAAAAAATCCGGAAAACATAAAACTAACCACCATTTACCCAGAAAGCGAGGTTATATAGTGAACGAAAGGGAAAAATTTACCCGAACAAAAAAATATACTCCGAAAGGTACGTATCAGAAACGTTACTACAAAAAAAGAACTCCGGCAGAAAATATCGTCACTCCTGAAAAACATACTCAGCCACAGCCGAAAGAAATAAGAAAAGCTACCGTTAAAATTATTCCGCTTGGTGGTCTCAACGAGATAGGCAAGAATATGACCGTTTTTGAATGTTCAAACGATATGTTTATTCTTGACTGCGGACTTTCTTTCCCCGATTCCGATATGCCGGGGGTAGATATAGTAATACCTGATTTCGCATACGTCGAGAGAAACAGAGACCGTATAAGAGGTATAGTTATTACCCACGGTCACGAAGACCACATAGGAGCTTTACCCTATCTCCTGAAAAAAGTAAACGTACCTGTCTATGCCACACGCCTTACTATAGGGCTTATCGAAAGCAAACTGAAAGAACAAGGGCTCAGCGGAAAAGTCAGACTGCACGTCGTTGAACCTCGTAAAACTGTCAAAATGGGCTGTATGGCGGTTGAATTTATAAAGGTCAACCATTCAATTCCGGATTCTGTCGGAATGGCTGTCCATACGCCTGCCGGTGTAATAATCCATACAGGAGACTTCAAAATTGACGCTACCCCTATTGACGGCAAAGTTATTGACCTTGCAAGATTCGGTGAACTCGGTAACAAGGGCGTACTTGCACTTATGTCGGAATCAACAAACGCCGAAAGAGCAGGTTTTACACGTTCGGAAAAAACGGTCGGGGCATCATTCGACAAGCTCTTCCAGCAGGCTGAGGGAAAACGTGTTATAATTGCGACGTTCTCTTCAAATATACACCGTGTTCAGCAGATTATCAACTGTGCTGTAAAGTATGAACGTAAAGTAGCAGTTTTCGGAAGAAGTATGATAAATGTAATCGCTACTGCAAAGGAACTCGGCTATCTGAACGTACCCGACAAGATAATGATTGACATTGAAGACATGGACAATTACAACAGTGAAGAAATAGTACTGATTACCACAGGCAGTCAGGGTGAACCTATGTCGGCACTGACACGTATGGCTATGAATGACCACAAACAAGTAGTCATAACGCCTATGGACTTCATTATTATATCCGCTACTCCCATACCTGGAAATGAAAAATACGTGACAAAAGTTGTCAACGAGTTAATGAAATCCGGTGCGGAAGTCGTTTACGAGGCTATGTATGAAGTACACGTATCCGGTCACGCCTGTCAGGAAGAGCTTAAACTTATGCTTGCACTTATAAAACCTAAATTTTTTATCCCCGTGCATGGCGAATACAAACATCTCAAGAAACACAGCGAATTAGCCCTTGAAGTAGGTATACCGGAAGAAAATATCTTTATTGCAAGTATCGGAAACGTTATAGAAACTGATGGTAATAAAATGGGTATAGTTTCGCAGGTACCTGCCGGACGTACTCTTGTTGATGGTCTCGGTGTAGGTGATGTAGGGTCAATAGTCCTTCATGACAGAAAACATCTCGCACAGGACGGTATTATTATAGTAGTAATCGGTCTTGAAAGAGGTTCAAACAGAATTTCTGCCGGTCCGGATATAATTTCAAGAGGTTTTGTGTATGTCCGTGAATCCGAAGAACTCATGACCGACGCACGCAAATGTATAAAGGATATTCTTTATGGCTGTTCGTATGCGGAGTTGCGTGAATGGGGATTCCTCAAAGACAAAATGCGTGACGAACTTGCAGAATTTATCTATAAAAAAACACAGCGTCATCCCATGATACTGCCTATTATCATGGAAACATGAAGTGTTTCCGAAAGGAGCTGTAATTTTTGAAAAAGAAATTTCCGGCAGTATCTCTTGTATTGCTTGCAGTTCTTCTGACTGAAACAATAGTCTCATCGCTTATGCTGAGGGATTACGATTCTGCTAAGGGAATAACCTGTCTTGTACTGTCCGCACTTACCGCAGTTTTCTGTATCGCTGAAATTTTTTTCTTCGCCGGAAACACCATAAAACACGTTTCAAGAATGAACGAACATCTTGAAAACTCCGTATCTGAATATATAAATTCCGTCACTGAGCCGGTAGCTGTCATTGACAGCGAACGTCGGCTTATATGGTACAATACCGCTTTTTCCGAAAAAATAAACGGTAACCGCAATATTTACGGCGTTGATATAGACAGTCTGGCGGACGTGAACATTGAAAATATAATTTCAGCCGGTACAGGTATATGCAAAATCGGCGGAAGTACATACCGTATATCTTCGGATAAGTATTCCGAAAATGATGTATCACTTTATATTCTTTTCTTCCATGACGATACAAACTATATCGCCCTTAAAAAGAAATTCGACGAAACACACCCGAACGTCGTTATAATAATGGTTGACAATTACGACGAAATTCTTCAGAACGCCAAGGAAAGTGAAAAATCACAGGCATCTGTTGAAGTTGAAAAACTTATCGAAAACTTCATGAGCAGTACTAACGGTTTCGTCCGGAAAAGCGGTTCAAATACGTTCTATGCGGTTATCGAAAACAAACACCTTGAAGAAATTATAACCGGAAAATTCAATATTCTTGACCTTGCAAGAAATATTAAGATTGCCGGAAAATATCCGCTGACGTTTTCTATCGGAGTTGGTAAGGGTGCGGAATCCCTCGCCGAAAGTGAACAGATTGCCAAACAATGTCTCGATATGGCGTTAGGACGTGGCGGTGACCAGGCTGTACTTAAAACTGACGGCGGTTATCAGTTTTTCGGCGGAGTTTCGCAAGGTATGGAAAAAAAATCACGTGCCAAAACCCGTATACTTGCAAACGCCTTACAGGACGTAATCATGAGTTCAGACAAGATTTTCATGATGGGTCACCGGTTCGGCGATTTGGATTCCGTCGGGGCTTCGTGCGGTATGGCTGGTGCTGTCCGCCTGCTCGGCAAAGAAGCACATATCGCCGTAAACCGTTCCGCAAACCTCGCCACAAACCTTATCGACATCACGGAAGAACGTACCGACAATGAGTTATTTATATCTCCTGAAAATGCTATCTCCCTCATAACAGAACAGGACTTACTTATAATAGTAGACACACACAGCCGTGACGTCCTTGAATCGCCGGAACTTTACGACAAGGCAAAATCCGTTGTAGTTATTGACCACCACAGAAAAAAAGCCGGTTTTATAGATAATGCGGTAATTTTCCACCATGAACCGTATGCGTCATCTGCTTCGGAAATGGTTGCGGAAATTATACAATATTTCAGTTTTCCACCGGAAGAAGTTCTTCCACCGTGTCATGCAGATGCACTTCTTGCCGGAATAATGCTTGATACAAAAAATTTTGTAATGCGTACCGGTGCAAGAACTTTCGAGGCGGCGGCATTTCTGAAAAAACTCGGTGCCGATACAGTCGGTGTGAAACTGCTTTTTTCCGGTTCTATAGACTTATATAAGCGGAAATCACGGATAGTGTCGTCTGCGGAAATATACAACAATTTTGCCATAGCCACAGCTGATTTTGAATCGGCTGATATACGCCTTGCGGCACCTCAGGCAGCCGACGAATTATTATGTATATCCGGTGTTGAGGCGTCTTTTGTACTCTATAAAACCGGCAATACCGTAAATATTTCTGCCCGTTCGTTCGGAGCGGTGAATGTTCAGGTTATAATGGAAAAACTCGGCGGTGGTGGTCATCAGACTATGGCGGCAACACAAATCAAGGACAAACCTACAACAGAAGTTATTGATATACTCAAAAATGCCATTAATGAAACTGATTATTCCGGAAGTAATTAAATTCCGGTTTAATATATTATTTTTCAAATGAAAGGAAGTTTTTTATGAAAGTAATTTTTTTACAGGATGTAAAAGGTTCAGCAAAGAAAGGCGAAGTAAAAAACGTCGCTGACGGTTATGCAAGAAATATGCTTATTCCGAAAGGTCTCGCCATAGAGGCTAACGCTAAGAATATGGCTGAACTCGCCGGTCAGAAAGCCTCAGCACAGCATAAGGTTGACCTTGAAATTCAGAATGCCAAGGAATCCGCTGAAAAACTTAAAGGAAAAAAAGTCATAATAACCGCTAAAGCCGGTTCAAACAGCAGACTTTTCGGCTCTGTGACAGCCGGTCATGTCGCTGAAGCTATTAAAAATCAGGTTGGTGTTGAAGTCGACAAGAAAAAAGTAAACCTCAGTACCGATATAAAGAATTTCGGTTCATATAACGCCGTCATAAAGCTTTATAACGGTATTTCCGAAAAAATCGACATTGAAGTTATTGAAGGCTGACAGGTGATACCTGATGGAATCAAATAACCTGCTAAACAGTGCAGATGCAGAACAATCTGTCATAGGTGCTATGATTGCAAATCCGTCTGTCATTTCTGAAGTGGCTGAACTTGTAAAACCGGAATATTTCTCTAATCCGTATCATAGTAAACTGTACAGCATTATCTATGATATGTTTACAAACAATACGCCAATTGACGTCGTAACCTTACTTAATGAAACACACAGAATGAAGATTTTTGATAATGTTGTTGAGGGAAGACGGTATCTTTCTGAAATTGCCAATGTTCTTCCCACAACCTCAAACGTCAGGAGTTACTGCCAGATAGTCTCAGAAAAATACAGGTTGCGTTCGCTTGCAAAAATCGCCGGAAATATTATTGAAAACATAAACAAAGGCGATAATCAATCCGGTACTCTTCTTGATTCCGCTGAACAACAGCTTTACGAACTTAAACGGGAACAAGACGTAAAAGGGCTTAAACCTCTTTCAGAAGCTGTAGCGGAGGCTTACGACAGACTGGGCAAAATTTCAGGTCCTGACAAGGAAAAATATATAGGTGCCCGTACCGGTTTCACACTTCTTGACAGTATTATTTCAGGTCTGAACAAATCTGACCTTATTATAATTGCAGCACGTCCGGCAATGGGAAAAACTTCCTTCGCCATGAATATAGCCGTAAATGTCGCAAGACGTACCGATAAGAAAGTGGTTGCATTCAACCTTGAAATGTCAAGTGAACAGCTTGCACTTCGTATGCTCTCCACAGAATCACAAGTCGATTCCGGTCGCCTTCGTAACGGACGTATCACCACGGAAGAATGGTCAAGACTTGCTACCGGTGCGGGATATTTAGGTACTCTTCCTGTTCTTATCGACGATACTGCAAGTATATCGGTACAACAGATAAAAGCAAAAATAAAAAATTTACGTAATTTAGGTCTTGTTATTATCGACTATCTACAGCTTATATCATCATCTTCACGGCATGAAAACAGAGTCAATGAAGTGTCTGAAATAACACGTCAGCTTAAAATACTGGCAAAGGAACTTGATGTTCCTGTTGTACTTCTTTCACAGCTTTCAAGAGGCGTTGAGGGCAGAAACGATAAAAGACCTATGCTTTCAGATTTACGTGAATCCGGTTCTATAGAACAGGACGCCGATATAGTTCTCTTCCTGTACCGTGACGCATACTACAACAAGGAAAGTACAAAACAGAATATTTCCGAATGTATAGTTGCAAAAAACCGCCACGGCGAAACCGGTACTATTGAACTTATGTGGGACGGCAGATATACACGTTTTTCAAATCCGGATTTCAGCAATCCGGCGGAGCGATAAAATGACTGATAAAATTTTTTCTTTTATTAAAAAATATAATATGATTTCTAAAGGCGATACTGTTATATGCGGACTCTCAGGCGGTGCAGACAGTATCAGCCTTCTTGTTGTACTTACGGAAATAAGCCGTAAAATCGGCTTTACCGTAAAGGCATTGCACGTAAACCACTGCTTACGTGGTGCGGAAAGCGACAGAGACGAAAATTTCTGCCGTGAACTATGTAAAAAAATGAATATTCCGTTTACTGCCGTTTCGTGTGATGTTACAGCTTTTGCACAGGAAAACGGACTTTCAACCGAAGAATCGGCAAGAATACTGAGATATAAAATATTTGCGGAAAATTCTTCCGGTGCAAAGATTGCCACCGCTCATAATGCCAATGATAATATTGAAACAGTAATATTCAATCTTGCAAGGGGTTCGGCACTTAAAGGCATATCAGGTATACCGCCGGTACGTGATAATATAATCCGTCCGCTACTGGTGGTGAGCCGTCAGGAAATTGAAGAATATCTCCGGAAAATCGGTCAGGATTACGTCACGGACAGTACAAACCTTTCAGACGATTACACCCGAAACAAGATACGTCATCAGATTCTGCCGTTACTTTCCGTAATAAATCCGGAACTGATTGAAACTTCCGTAAATTCGATAGATGCTGTACGTTCTGAAAACTCCCTTATCGAAGAACTTACGGAAAATGCACTTTCCGAATGCAGAAACGGTAATAAATTACAAGGTCTGAATAAATTCCACGAAGTAATCCGTAAAAGATGTATCGCACGGCTTCTGGCTGAAAATTCGCTGTCCTACTCTTATGACCGTCTTATAAAAGCTGACAAAATTCTTACGGACGGCGGAAAAATAAACATTTCAGGGGATATTTTTTTTGTTTCTGACGGTCACACCGCTGAACTGAAAAAAATTCAGCCCGATACACAGCCGGAACTTCTTTCGGCTGTTCTGAAAATTGGCGATAATTCTGTTTTTTCTGACAGGATTCTTTCATGTGAAATTATTTCGTGTGAAGATTTGCAGAAAATTAATTATGTTCATAAAAAATTAACATTTTATTTACTGGATTATGATAAAATAATAGGAAGGGTTATTATACGTAACCGCCGTTTCGGTGACAGAATACAGCTTCAGGGCAGAAATTTCACGTCATCGGTAAAAAAGCTGATTAACGAAAAAATCCCTGCCGGTGAACGTGATACACTTTACTTCCTTGAGGACGAAAAAGGCACTGTTTTCGCCGAAAAAATCGGTATCGCCCAGCGTGTAGCCCCTGACAGCAATACTGTGAAATTTCTGAAAATTTCAGTAAGAAAAAAATAACAAAGATTGGAGTGGATATTTTTTGACACCAAAAAGAAACAAAGGCATTTTTACCTATCTGCTTGTCGTGATGATTGCCATTTTCGGAATTTATTTTCTGAGTACAAGGCTTACCGCCTCAACAAGCAAAAACGACTATACCAGTATAATAAATCATTTTGATAATTTTGAAGTATCTTATTATGAACTTGATTTAGGTACGGGCGAACTTACTTATCAACTGAGGGGGGAGGACAGCAAAAAAAGATACGAAGTTCCTAACGTCAATATCTTTCTCAGCGATACCGAAGACTACAGGAAAAACTACAACGAAAAATACCCCGACGAACCTCTTGAACAGGACTATATTAAAATTACTGACCGTACATGGCTGTATTCGTTGATACCGGTTATTCTGACTATCATTCTCGGAATAGCTATACTTGTATTCATGATGAAACAAAGTAGCGGAGGCGGTAAATATACGTCTTTCGGAAAAGCTAATCTTAAAAATCAGGCTGGTGCAAGAAAAGCTACTTTCGCAGATGTCGCCGGTGCTGACGAGGAAAAACAGGAACTCGAAGAAATTGTTGACTACCTCAAAAATCCGAAAAAATATACTGAAATAGGTGCGAAAGTCCCGAAAGGTGTGCTTCTTCTCGGACCTCCCGGCACTGGTAAGACCTTACTTGCAAGAGCAGTCGCCGGTGAAGCCGGTTGTCCGTTCTTTCCCATTTCCGGTTCAGATTTCGTTGAAATGTTTGTCGGCGTAGGTGCTTCAAGAGTGCGTGACCTCTTTGAACAGGCTAAAAAACATTCACCGGCTATAATATTCATTGACGAAATAGACGCAGTCGGCAGACACCGTGGAGCAGGTCTCGGAGGCGGTCACGACGAAAGAGAACAGACACTTAATCAGCTACTCGTTGAAATGGACGGTTTCACCGGTAACGAAAGTGTTATAGTAATCGCCGCCACAAACAGACGTGATATTCTTGACCCTGCCCTGCTCCGTCCGGGACGTTTCGACAGACAGATTGTAGTAGGTTATCCGGACGTAAAGGGACGTGAAGAAATTCTGAACGTCCACGCCAAAAACAAGCCACTTGCTCCGGACGTTGATTTGAAAGTAATCGCACAGACTACACAGGGATTCACCGGTGCAGACCTTGAAAACTTACTGAATGAATCAGCATTACTCGCTGCACGTGCCGACAGACTTGCCATTACCGAAAAGGATATTGAAGACGCTACTATGAAAGTTATCGCCGGTCCTGAAAAGAAGTCAAGAATAGTTTCCGAACATGACCGCCGTGTGACTGCCTATCACGAAGCCGGTCACGCTATAACCGCCTATAATCTTCCCACACAGGACAAAGTACATCAGGTTACTATTATTCAGCGTGGTATGGCTGCCGGACTTACCGTCACGAGACCCGACAATGATGACCAGCACGTTTCAAGAAATCAGATGAGGGAAAGTATTATAATGCTTCTCGGCGGACGTGTTGCGGAAGAACTCGTACTTGATGACATCTGCACAGGTGCTTCAAACGATATTGAACGTGCTACAAATACAGCTCGTAATATGGTTACTAAGTACGGTTTTTCAAAGAAACTCGGTACAGTGGTTTACGGTTCTGACAATGACGAAGTATTTCTGGGCAAGGATTACGGACATACAAGAAACTACAGCGAAGCAGTCGCCGGACAGATTGACAATGAAATATCATCTATCATTCATAAGGCTTACAGCGACTGTGCAGAAATCCTCACTGCCAATATGGATAAACTTCATTTACTCGCAAATTATTTACTTAAATTTGAAAAAATTGACGGTGATGACTTTGAAAAACTCATGAAAGGTGAAATTACTGAAGATATTCTCATTGACCACACAGGCAGTGAAGAGATTTAAGGAAATCTCATAATAATTTTCCGGACTGCCCGTAAAAATTTTACAGGCAGTCTTTTTTAAAAAATAAAGATACAGGAGATAATAAAAATGGACAAAAAATATTATTCAAACCGGATAAACTCTATTCTCAGCGAAGTAAAAAAGGCGGTAATCGGTAAAGACCAGATTATTATAAAAGTATTGCTGGCTATTCTGTGCAAAGGTCACGTACTCATTGAAGACATACCAGGGGTGGGAAAAACTACCCTTGCCCTTGCGTTCTCGAAAGCCCTTTCACTCGAACACAACAGAATGCAGTTCACACCCGACGTACTTCCGTCAGATGTTACCGGATTTTCAATATATAACAAGAATACCGGAAATTTTGAGTTCCGTGAGGGTGTAGCGTTCTGTAACCTGTTCCTTGCCGACGAAATAAACCGTACATCAAGTAAAACGCAATCCGCATTACTCGAACTCATGGAGGAAAAAAGCATTACCGTAGATGGCGTGACATATCGTCTGCCTGAACCATATACTGTAATCGCTACTCAGAACCCTATCGGTTCAGCCGGTACACATAATTTACCGGATTCACAGCTTGACAGATTCATGTTAAAATTAAGTATGGGCTATCCGGATTTCAGCGGTGAGGTTTCTATCCTGAAATCAAAATCGCATGATAATCCGCTTGCTAATGTGAATCCTGTCGCAAATGCCGATATGATTCTTGAATTACAGGAATATATTTCAAATATATATATCGACGACCGAATTTACGAATATATAGTATCGCTCTCGACGGCAACAAGAAATCACCCTATGCTGAAACTCGGAATAAGTCCACGAGGTACGCTTGCATTAATGAACATCTCAAGAGGAATAGCGGTTGCAATGGGCAGGGATTATGTAATCCCCGACGACGTTTCATATATATGTCATGATGTTTTTGAACACCGTATCATGCTGAACTCTAAGGCGAAACTCGCTGAACTGACAGCCGGTAACATCATAACAGAAATAATAAAAACCGTATCAGTGCCGAAAATCTCACAAGGGTAAGAAGTCATGATTATAACAAAAATACTTTTCCTGCTCCTGATAATAATATGTATATTTTTCTATATACTGTATATATGGGATTTTTCCCTGATACTCATGATAATATTCATGGCACTGCCTGCAGTGATGTTCGTCACATCTCTGATAACAAAGAAAATTACTTAAAGAGAATTTGCAGTACCGTCGAAAACAACTCCGAAAAACACTTCATTTCCTGTACAGTTATGCGTTACCAACAACAGTATATTTCCGATAGGCAAGGCAGAAGCACATATAGAATACTATAATATTTTCAATAATCAGATAAATGAATTTGAACTGATGTTTCCGTTGCAAGCCCGAAACACTCAGCGTGTGACTTTTCAGTTAAGTTCAAAGTACTGCGGTATACTGAAAATACGTTCCGCCCATATAGATATATATGACCCTCTCAGAATGTTCCGTTTCAGAACCGGTATGAATATCACAGCGGAAATAGCGGTCATGCCGGAAATACACGAGGTAAACGGCACTATCAATTATACTGACCGT
>JAAVHK010000119.1 GCA_014799765.1 Ruminococcus sp. | reverse complement strand
TCAGCCGGAAATCTGATACTTATTTCAACAATAAGTGCAGATATTGTATTTGCCTTTATGATTTCATTTTTCATGCGGAAAAACTGTACTCTTAAAAATCAGAAAAATGATATAAAAATAACTTCCGATATGCTGACGGAGTGTGTCGCAAACGGTGGGAACTCTATAATAAATATATGCTTTATGGTGATGATTTTTGCGGTAGTTACGGCGATTCTTGACTATACTGGCATAATTTCAGTAATCGGGAAATTAATTTCAGGAATAACAGGTCTTTCCGCTGAAGATTCCGGACAGATTTTAAAAGCTGTAATGGACGTTACGGCAGTGACCGGATTTTCACACGGGAATTACAAATTACTTCCTTACTTAAGTGCATTGATTTCTTTCGGGGGAATATGCGTAATATTTCAGATTTCAGCAGTTTCCGGCGGACTTTCCCTTAAACCGATGATAATCGAAAGACTTATAATATCGGTAATAAGTTTCATAATATGCCGGATTCTTTCACCGGTTATACTTTCCGGCGAAACTGTTTTCACGTCGTCGGTGAACGTCCGGACACATCAGGCACATTCGCCGGTACCGTCTGTAATGCTTATAATCATGACATTTTTTCTGTTATCCGAATACGAAAAAATACGACTTTTCAAAAAGGAGTGATAATTTATGTTCAGAAAAATTGCGGACAAAACACTTGAAACTTTCTATCTTACACCGCTGATACATATGGACGGCAACAAGGAAATACTGATAGAAAACTGTAAAAGAATCGAGGAATACAGCGAAATTTTCATGAGTGTCATATCCGGAAGACTGTGCATAAATATCTGGGGTGATAACCTGAGAGCTTGCGATTTCAATAAAAACGGTCTGATGATAAGCGGAAAAATTTCACATATCGAATTTACAGAAAGGAACTCCGGAAACAATGAAGAATCAGATAAAGGGTTGCGTGAGGATTAATGCAAGCGGAAAAAATCTGTATAAATTTATAAATGCCCTCCATGACAGTGATGTTGACTGTTTCGGACAGTACTGCCGGAATGATGTTTTTTATGCTGAAATATATCGCCGTGACTTAAAAGAAGTACAGGAAATTGCGGAAAATCTGAACATAGAAATGACCAGTTTTGAATATGATACAATTTCTTCAACGGTTATCCGACATAAAAAGCGTTTCGGCATAATAGCCGGTATAATTTTTGTTACTGCAATATCGCTTTATTTTTCGGGAATAATAATGACCATAGAAATACAGGGAAATTCAAAGGTTAGCGATTCGACTATAATTACAGCACTTGAACAACTTAATATTAAACAAGGTACGCCGATTAAGGACATCAATTTCCCGTACTGTGAAAACGAACTCCGCCTTATGATTGATGACGTCGCATGGGCTGGTATGCACATTACGGGCAACCGTGTAGTCGTGGAAGTAACGGAAATCGTCGAGAAGCCGGAAATGATTAACGACAGAATACCATGTAATGTAGTATCATCACAGGACGCATATATAACATACACGTCCATTTACGACGGTCAGTTAATGCACAAAGTCGGCGATTACGTCCCACGAGGTACAATGCTGATAAACGGCGTTACGAAAGACGAAACCGGACACGTAAATCTGCATCACGCTATGGGAAAAATTACCGGTACTTACGAGGAAACAGTTACTTTCGAGGGCAACTACAAAATAAGACAGTACAACCCTACCGGTGAGACGTTCAGTCAGAAAACGCTGAAACTTTTCAGTTTTGAAATACCGGTTTCTTTCGGGAAAAATAAATTTGAAAACTTCACTACAGAGGAAAACGAAAAATATTTAAAAGTCTTAGGGAAAACGATACCAGTTGGGATAGTAAGAAACAGGTTTACGGAAACTGAACTTTCCGAGACCACCTACACGGAAGAAGAACTTTCCGCCAAAATCATGGAAAAAATATATCTTTATGAAAAAAATTTCCTTGATGATGATATTAAAATCCTTGAAAGAGATATAAAAACCGAAAAGAAAGAAGAATCCATTGAGTACATAGTGACGTACAAACTTGAAGGCGACATCTGCGAACAGAAAGAGATTTTAATTAAATGAAAAAAATATATATTTTTTTCGTCTTTTCTGCCCTTTCGAATCACTTATATATGAAAGGTCTTTCCGGACTTTTCATAAAATCAATACGAAAGGACAAAACATATGAAAAAAATATCAATAATAATCACATTGCTGGCGGTACTGAACACTTGTTCATGCGGTAAAAAAACGGAGGACGTAAACCCACCTGTTCCGACAGCTCCGCCTGTCGAGGAAGAAACGTCGGAAACCAAAACCCTTAACGTTGCCAGTATTATGAACAATTTTTCACAGGTAAAAAGAGAGATTGACAAAAAAATGAGTTGCGACGTAAATGTAAAATTCTATCCAGGTGGTGACGATTCAGACCCTTTTGAATTATTTAATCTCGATATAATTTCCGGAGAAGATATTGACGTTGTATACGCTGGTGCTGATGATATGCGACAGTTTATAAAGAACGGTTATATGACTGACCTCTATCCGATTATGGAACAGTCGGAAACTCTGAAAAAAGAAGATTTTCTGCCGAACGTCTTATCAGGATTGGAAGTTGACGGAAAACTTCCGGCGATATGCGATAACTGGATTTTATCTACAGCCGTTGCAAAAACGGAGAACGTCGGGGAAAATATGGAAAACTGGACTCCGGAGCAGGCATTGAATATGTTCTATAATATGCCGGAAGATATGGATTTCCTTGACAGTGCGTGGCGTGAATATGACCTACCGAACTATTTAATAAAACGTGTTGCCGTGGATGCCGTCGACTACAAAAATAATACCTGCGATTTCGGCGGAGCTTTTCTTGAAATGCTTGAAAGTATTAACAATCTGCCGGAATTTCAGCCATATGACCCTGTAGGAAATGACAATCTTATAAAAAACCGTTCACTTATCAGCGACGTGGATTTTTTCGGAATAAACGCCTCATTGACGCAACAGACTTATGCATGGTTCGGTGGTGCTGATGTAACTTTTATCGGCTATCCGTCGGAAACCGGTAAGGGATATGTTACAGATGCTTTTTCAATGTTAGGAATCCTTGAAACGAGTTCCGAAAAACAGGAGGCTTACGAATTCATAGAACTTATGTTAAATGATAAATCAATAAACAAAGGCATGATATTCAGTATGCCGGTCACTGAAAAAAATCTTAACGACCAGCTGAAAGAAAGTAAATATAACAGTATGTCCGTACACTGTCCGCAGAATCTTCCCGACAGTAACGAACAGATAGAGATTACAGATGAGGCTATAGAACAGGCAGTCGAGTATCTCCGCAATGTTGAATTTGAACCGTATACTTCCGAAGAAGTGGAAAGAATAGTTTTAGAAGAATATCATAAATGTTACGCCGGTGAGATAACGCCACAGAAATGCGTTGATAATTTAAATAATCGTGTTTCAATATATCTTAGCGAAACGGAATAAATTATTTCTTTGAGAGTTCCCAGAATGCAACGGCACTTGCGGAGGCGACATTAAGAGAATCTACACCCTCCGCCATGGGAATTTTAACTGTAAAATCGCAACTTTCAATAGTAGACTGTTTCAGCCCCTCGCCCTCTGTACCGAGTATGACCGCTATTTTGTCGAGGGATTTCAGAACCGGATTATCAATATTTACAGTATTGTCATGGAGTGCCATAGCAAGCGTACTGAAACCGTAATTTTTGAGGGTTTCGATGTAATTACCGTCGGGAAAGTAAGTCCACGGAATACGGAAAACATTACCCATACTGACACGCACGGCACGACGATATAAAGGGTCACTGCTTGCGGGTGTAAGGATTACCGCCTCAAAATTCATGGCAATTGCAGAACGTATTACCGCACCTACATTAGTCTGATTCATGACATCTTCAAGTACCGCTATTCTGTTACATTTTACGAGTATTTCCGATAATTCCGGAAGTTTTTTCCTACGCATTGCACAAAGTACGCCCTGAGTTAGTTTAAAGCCGGTAATTTTAGTCAGGACTTCACTTTCTGCGGTATAGACTTTAATATTTCCGCAACGTCTGATAATATCACTTGCCTGTCCGGAGATATATTTTTTTTCGGCGAGAATCGAAATAGGTTCGTAACCTGAATCGAGTGCAAGCCTTATAACTTTCGGACTTTCAGCGATAAAAATTCCGTACAAATCGGGTTCAAACCAGCGTTTCAACTGTATTTCAGAAGTGATTGTATATGGTAAGATTTCCGGTAATGAAAGATTTTGTATTTCAATTATTTCAGCCATTTTCCGAACCTCTTATTATAATTTCACCGGTTGCAGATGGGTCATCGCTGATAATCTCGCTGACTTCCGGCACGTAAATTTTTCCGGAATGTACATTTTTTATACTTATGACCGGCGTTATTATTTCCGCATAGACGTCAGATTTTTCAAAACATAGGTCAGTATCATGCATTTCACAGTTGATAAGTTTAAGATTTTTGCAGTAACATAAAGGTTGTGTACCGGTAATTATGCAGTTTTCAAACGTAAGGTTTTCGGAGTACCATGCGAGATACTCACCTTTTACGATACTGTTACGGACTGTCACATTTTGTGCGTGCCAGAAAGCATCTTTAGTATCGAAGTTACAGTTTTCAAATACGGAATTTTTTATGTACTGAAACGAGTACTTCCCACAGAAGTTTACTTTTTGGAAGTCAAGTTTTTCAGAACGCATCATAAAGTATTCACTTTTTGCGGTACAGTCGTACATTCTGACGTTTTTCACGAACCAACCAAATTCAGGGGAAATAATATCGCAGTTTTTCAACGATATATCGGAACATTCCCGCAATGCCTTTATACCATACATTTTAGTATTTTCTATCTCGATACCATGCGAGTACCACAGCGAAGCCCTACATAATTCAGTCATTTCAGAACCGAAAATTTTTACGCCGGTATCGTGCCATAACGGATAACGCAGATTGAAATAACAGTCATAAACCTCTATATTCCGACTTTCTTTCAAAGCACTCTCACCATCTGCCTGACCGTCAAACGAACAGTTTTTCAGGATAATACCGTCACTGTCATATAAAGCCCTTTCCTCTTCAAAATTCATATTTTCGATAATTTTCATAAAAAAACTCCTTTTCAATCTGTAACAGATGTACCGATAATTACAAATCTGTACATATTTTTATCGTAAATACTCCACATTGCCGCCCCGCAACCTTCTTTTCCGTCGTTGAAATAATCCGAAAACTCATCATTCCACCGATAAATTTCAAGGTCTTTCCGGTAACACGCCGGAAACAGTACGTGATTTATTTTTTCAAAATCTTTTTCCGTAAAAGTCCGACGCGGAATAAAGTACAGAACCGCATCACAGTAACAGATTTCTTCAGCAGTATAGCCGTATATTTTTTCCGGAGTTATTTCAAAAAAATTTTCGTTACTGCATTTCTGACAGGTCATTTTACTTTCGTCAACATAAAATTCCGGACTTTTTTTATAATAATAACAATTTCCGACACGTTTTCTTGTATTCAGTACTGATATTGCTTTTATAACCGCTTTTTTATGTGAAATTTCATCGTCATCAGCCGACAAAATAACATAATCGAGTGAAAGTTTATCGTATTTTTTTATGTACTCGTAAAAAATATCGTCTTTCATTTCGTACATTTTTAAAAGTCCTTTCGTTTTTTTGTAAAACGTCCTGTAATGCGATATGCACTACAGGACATCTTTTTATATATTTCTGCCGAATTGATAGGCTTTTTCGGGATAGTCCGTTTTCTCAAGAGCAGGTACGTCACCGCAGTCAACGCCTACTATTGTACCGACTATTTCCCAGCCGAGATAATCCGCCATACCCTCGAATGAGGCAACCGCACCGGTAGCAGTTTTCTTGACATCGTCAGCCATAGTCACCATGAGGGCAGTTTTCTTGTTACCGTGTATCAGAGCATCATTAGCATAGAATCTGTCGATAACCGCACGAATCTGTGAAGTCATACCGTAGTAGTAAATCGGCGTTACGAAAACAATCATATCTGCGGAGAGAATTTCCGGATTTATTTTTTCCATATCGTCCTTAAAAGCACAACCGGTATCGGTATTATGACACTTTTCACAGGCGATACATGGGTGAACATTCATGAATGCTGAATCAAAACGACAGACTTCATGTCCGGATTCTTCTGCACCTCTTATGAAGTTTTCGGCGAGTACATTTGTAGTACCGTGTTTGTGTGGACTTCCTGTAATTACAAGTATTTTCATTTTAAAGTTCCTCCTGTTATCTTATAAAATTTGTACGCTGAAACGGTTCTTTTTCGGGCAGACCGTATTTTTCTTTGCCGAGTGCAATGCTTTTCATAAGGAAAGACATATTTCTTGCAAGAGTACGCATAGTCTGTAAACCCTCTTCGTCCTGTGAGGCTTCCCCCTGAGTTCTTCCGTGAATGCTGTTCCAGTACTGACTTGATGCAACGGGCATACCGGAAATAGTAAAGAATTTATTGAGTTCGTCGAAAGTTGAGGAAAGT
>JAAVHK010000118.1 GCA_014799765.1 Ruminococcus sp. | reverse complement strand
CTTCCGATAGCATAAAGCCACGTCTTGAAAGAACTTCTTCCGGAAAATTTAGGCTTCTTAACAACGAGTTTAAAAAAAGTATCTTCCATAATTTCTTCCGCAAGAAGTATGTTTCCGGTTATGCCGTTGAGATAAAGTATAAGACCGTCTTTATAATCACGGATAATTTCAACCATACCTTCGTCGTCGCCGTCAAGGAAGCGTCGGTAACTGACTGCACCATTGTCCATAAATTCCCCCTTTCCGAAAAAAAACAGTATTCCCACTATATATATGACGTCGGAAATGTTTTTTTCTCTCATTTAACCGATTTATTTTTATTTTTTAATAAAGTCTTCTCTGTGTACTCGGACGACTGCCGGAACGTCTTCCATCCACGGAGACATCAAGACCGGAAGTTCTTTCGGTAGGCTGTATTATCACAGTTGCCGTAGCATAGGAACTCCACTCAAACATATATGATTCACCGGAACTCTGCCCTATAAAGTTACGCCATGAAACGTCAAGAGTTATGGAGGGGTCAGCACCTACCCAGCATACGACAGCATCAGGGTCAGCCTCAAGGGTTGAATTGTTATGTACGTTACTTAATACAAGGGGGTTTCCGTCGACGAGTACCGCAACGTAGGCGTCATTGCCCCTGCCGGTAAGCGTGGAAGTAGCAAGACCTTTCTGTGAAATAACACCTTGTCCGAGGAAACGCACGCCGTAATCGCAGTCACGTGTGAACGCCAGTATATTTTCGCTTTCTACGGAAATAGTTTCGCCCTGTGCCAGATGATACACTACAACGTGTTGCTGTTCGTTGGCATAGTATGTTATACTGTCTCCGCTGAACTCCACTTTCATTAACGGCAGATTTTCACCGGTAAAACGTCTTGCAAGCTGTCCGAGTATGGCACGTCCCACATTTTCCTGAGGACCTAACATTACTTTAGTAAACCTGAAATTTTTCGCCCCGAAGCATTCTCCACCGATAAATGCACCGGCTTTTGTGAAAATATATTCGCCTGCTCCGTTTTCGCACGTAACCATTAAACTTAATTCGTTGAGAGTTTCAAATTTTATCATAAAAAAACAAATCCTTTCATATCAGATTAACACCGTACATGGCACAGAATCCAGCCAGATCCCTTGCAACTCCTGAGCCCACCGCATTGAATTTCCATTCACCTTTATAACGATAGAGTTCACCGAGTACCATAGCAGTAACGTTACTGTAACATTCGTCAAGCTGAAAACGGAATAATTCATTGCCCGTACCGTCCATGATACGTGAATATACATTTTCGGTCATGCCGAAATTAAGACCTCTTTCAAGTGCTTCATAGATAGTCACGGAAAAGACTATCTTTTCAACAGCCGGATTTATTTTCCGGAAATCAATATCAATAACGGCGTCATCGGGATTTCCGCCGGAATTATATTTCAGACTTTTATCGGGGCTTACGTCCTGACCGTAAAATATAAACCATTCGTCGCCTAAAACTTTACCATCCGCACCCAACATAAAAGCAGAGCCGTCAAGGTCACAACGGTTATCGAGAATATCCCAGCCGAGAGCGATTTTTATAGTTGAAGAAGAATTGACAGGAATTTTCTGACCTTTTTTCAGAAAAACATTTCCTGAAGGAAGATTACGTTGTTTTTTCTGTACCCGTACCGGAGCAGGTACATTTACCGGTACAGGATTATTACTGAAACATTTATTATCAATATTATTTCTGTCGATACTCTGCCGGATATTCATAAGACCTTGTTTTCCGGCAAGTGACTGCCTGTCAAGTACCGGAGCTTTTCTTACTGGTATATCAAAACCCATTTTCACACCTCCTGTAATATTAAACTGATTATATCATAATGTACCGGAAATGTCAATCAGACAAAAAAAACTGCAAAAAACAAATATTTTTGCAGTAATAACAGATATTTTCAGGTGGATATTTTCAGGAAGCCGGTATTTCCGGATATTTCAGTTATACCGGAATCTGCCGGAATAAAAATACAGTCGCCTTTTCTTACGGAGACGGTATTATACGAATTTCTTACAATGCCGGTACCGTCAGTGAAAAGCAGTATGACAAATGATTTCTTATTTATATGAAAGACGTATTTTTCATGAGTGTTTACAATTTCAGTTGTAAACGGTAAATTAAAAACAGTTCCGGACTTCCTGACCGGTGAAAGATTCATTACATCAAGAGCCTTTTCTATATGAAGTTCACGGAAATTTCCGTTTTCGTCGGTTCTGCCGTAGTCGTCAAGACGGTACGTTACATTGGAATTTTCCTGAATTTCCGCCACGACTATTCCCTTGCCGAGTGCGTGGACAGTTCCTGCCGGTATGTAAAAAATATCGCCTTTGTGTACCTGCTCCCTGTGTAGCAGACTTGTAATATTACCGTCATAAGCTGAATGACGTGCAGTTTCAGGAGATATATTTTCCTCAAAACCGTATATTATTTCTGAATTTTCGTCAGCTTCGAGGATATACCACATTTCAGACTTGCCTTTCTGATTTTCGTGAATACGTGCGTATAAGTCATCAGGGTGAACCTGTACGGACAAATCTTTTTCAGCGTCAATCAGCTTGACGAGTACCGGAAATGCACCGGTATTTTCAGTGCCGGAAAATTCAGGGTGTAATTTCAGGACTTCCGCAAGGGTTCTGCCGGAAAATATTCCGTTTTCCACCATGCTGAGACCGTCGGGGTGTACGGAACATTCCCACGTTTCAGAAATCATTTCCGCACCGGTTTTCCCGTAATCACGTATAAGACGTGTACCGCCCCACAGATAAGACTTCACAGAGGGTATCAGTTTCATTATATACATAAAAAAACGCCTTTCAGGAATTTTTTATTATAAGTCCGGACACTTACGGACTTTACGTGCAGAAGCATTGATTTTGTTTTCCTCTATTTTCTGACGGATAATTTCAATGTTTTCTGAGACGAGTTCTTCATTATATACACATGAAAGTGAAATATCGTCTTCAGTACCGAAATGAGTTCTTCGGGTGATATTCTTCACAACGGAAGATTCAAAACCCTGAATATCGTAAAGCTGACCGGCAATTATAGTATGATAATCAAGGAAATCAAAGTCACTGCCGAAAGACGTATATAAACCATCCGTGGAAACAAACATTGCAAGAATTTTCTTTTTGTTCTTGTAGAAATGATTGAAAAGCAACTGTGCATTTTTGTTACATACAGATGCGGTGATATTCGCCGGATTTGATTCTTCATAGTCCATAATCATGACCGTTTCGCCGTCCCCGAATACTGCAACAAGTGTGCCGTCGCCTATCTGGAAACCTAATGAAAAATCCTCACTTATTACAGCCGTAACAAGAGTAGTACCATAATACGAAGCAACAGGAATTTTCCAGAACTCCTCTTCTGTGAAAGGTTTTTTTTCGTCGTCGGTTACAGGGTTTTCAGAAAAATGTTCCGTTATTTTCCTGTGCCAGCGTGCTATTACCTGTTTTTCCATATTTTTAAGAATAAGTTCGTGATTTTCAGGAAGTTCACGTAATATTCTTTCATAGTCGGCGAAGAAATTCCTTACAGTCTCTATAGCCGATTCAACTGCAAGGGCTGAACCGATATTACTGCGGAAATGTTTCTTACTGCCGTGACCGTCCGCCACAACGGCTACCGCATATTTTTCATGTACTTCATAGCCGGAACTGTCCTGACATACTATATTTTTTTTGATATGGCTTGCACCGATTACCGAACGGCTGAATCCACTGAACATATATACACCTTCTTTTAAACCTGAAAATTATAACTCTGCCTTTACTTTGCCGAAGTCTATCTTAAGACCCTGCCATACAGGAAATCCTTTACTGTATTCAACATCATGATACATACCGTCAGGCAGAAAAACACTCCATTTTTTCCGTGAATGATTCTTTATACCCATAAGACCTTTACGTATTTTATTTTCCACTATTTCACCGGCAACTGTAATCAGGTCATCTGTTGAGGGGTCAAGGTCACAGGCGAATATCTTACCGCCTACACACAGGGGCATACGGTATAATCTGTCTGTGAACTTCATGGAAGCGTATTTAAGTTTACATACAGGGCATATGAAAATCTCATCTTCCGGACTGGCATTCATTGAAATGAAACTGCTTTTTCCGCACATACAACATAGTATTTCTGTACGGAGACGCACAAAAAGGTTAAGCCATTCTTCAAAACGTAGTCTTTTTTCGGGATTGTTTATCCCTGTAGTAAAAGAATATGTAAAAGCCTCTTTAATATATTCCGGATATTCATTCCAGAATTTAATTACATTGTCGTGAATACCGTTCAAAGCACGGTTGGAATTATTATCGGGGTCATATATGAATACCGCATCAGTACTGTAATGCCTTGCAACTTCCTTTTCATTAAGGCAAACGTCCATGACAGTTTTTTCACCTTCGAAAGCGTCACCACGGAAAAGAAGTCTGAAAAGAATCAGAGCCAGTGAATACATATCGGATTTTTCGTCAGGAAGTTTTCCCATAATAACTTCAGGTGCTTTATATTCTGAACGTATTTTTATATCAAGGTCAGTGCCGTATGGTGCTATGGTGTCGCAGTCGCTTACGAGTATTTCACCGGTATCAGTATTTATGAAAAAACTACCCTCACTCAGTCCCTGAAAACTTTTCCCTGAGGCGTTAATCTGTCTGAAAGAATCAATAATATTTATTACCGCCGTAATCATGGCATAGAGACTTGAAAAACGTACTTTTTTCTTAATAGGACTGCCCGTTTCGGAATCCGTCACGAATTTATAACCCCTTACCACGTCGGCAAAATATTCAAAATCATCAGTCCGGAGTTCCATGAAATAACCGAAGGCACCGGTTGAATTGTCAGTTATGGTAGTATATTCAGGCCAGAGAAAACGCCTGTCGGGTTTGCCGTCCACGATGTTCCGGCGGATATTTTCGTGAATCTGTTCAATATTTTTTATTTTGTCGGTATCGTACCACTTGAGAGCTTTTTTCTGAGTGTTGGTTTCAACCCTGTAAACGATACTTTGCCTGCCCTTGCCGATAACGCCGTTAATCTGGGCGATGCCTCCGAACTCCGTTTCAATTCTCTTTCTTGTCAGATACTCCGCCATACAAATTCACCCCTTTATAAATTATTTAAATATATTTTAGCACTTATTTCATGGTTTGTCAAGATACTTTTGAATTTTACAGTAAAATTTCACATTTCAGACTTGAAATACGCTGAAATATGTGGTATAATGATACATGAGCTACGGAGGAAATTTTATTTAAGGAGTGATTTATCTGATACTAACAATTACTTACACCGGACGGAATACACAGAATTTAGGCTATCTTTTGCATAAGAATCCGTACAGACCACAGGAATTTGAATTAAATTCCGGTATGGCTTATGTGTTCTATCCGGAAGTTTCCGACGAAAAAACCACTATGGCATTACTTCTTGACATAAACCCTATTGACCTCGTAAAAGGCAAACAGGGTACAAATACCGGCGGACTGTTCGATTACGTCAATGACAGACCATACACAGCAAGT
>JAAVHK010000117.1 GCA_014799765.1 Ruminococcus sp. | reverse complement strand
TTGTAAGTTATTTATGAACGGATATACGTTAGTCTGATAGTGATGATATAATATACTTGAATCCAGAAGAAAGGAGGCGAAACAGTATGAAAGATAACAGGGAAAAAAGAATACTGACAATATTTTTCAGGGCGTTACATGGCGAGAGCCTCTCCGTAAAGCAACTTGCCCTTGAATTCGGACTTTCAACGAAAAGCATAAGCAGAGATATTAACGTGATACACGCATTTCTTTTTGAAAACCGTGAACTTCTGGGAAATACGGAACTTATTTATTCACATAAGGAAAAAGCATACGTACTCAAAAATGACGAATTTCTTAAAAACAGCGAACTCTTCGCACTGGTAAAAATAATAATCGGGAGCAGGTCATTGAATAAAGAAGACATACTGAACATAATAAGAAAAATAAAAAGAGTTACCACCGTAAGTGACCGCAAAAAACTTGAAAAACTTATCAGAAAAGAAATATATCATTACCATGAAGTGAAATCTGACTGCCGGAGCGTCATAGATAATGTATGGGAAATAGCTCAGGCTATTGAAAATTGTCAGGTACTTACGATAACTTACTACAAAATGAACCGTCAGGAAGTGAAATATAAAATAAAACCTGTTTCAATAATGTTCAGTGAATACTACTTCTATATGATAGCGTATAAATATGAAGACCTGAATTTCAGACCGGTATATTTCCGTATAGACAGGATTTCCTCAATAACTGAAAATCATGAAAAATTTTCGCTTGCCCGTGAACACAGTTTCGATGAGGGAGATTTAAGAGAAAAAAATCAGTTTATGTTTCCGGGGGAAAATATCAGGATATGTTTTGAATTTTCAGGATTGTCATTACAGGCTATACTTGACCGTCTGCCGACTGCAAGAGTAGTTGAGAAAAAAGAAAACGGCGTAAGCGTAGTTGAAGCGGAAGTAAACAACGGCAGGGGAATTTTAATGTATCTTCTTTCGCAAGGGGCGTGGGTGAAAGTAATTTCACCGGATTCCCTTATCGAAGACCTTAAAAAAGAATTGGAAAAAATGAACGCTCTGTATAAATAATAATGTAATCATATGATAATTTTGTGAAAAAAAGACTTGCTAAATCTGTCCGGATATGCTATAATAGACAAAGAGTATTTTTATATAATGGAGGCATACTTTATTATGACACGTTTAGACTTAATAGAAATGGAATGTACATCTTGTAAAAATGTGATATTCGGTGACAAGAATGCTGAATACTGGTACTGTGGTATATGCGGAAAGCGTATTGATTTAAAGGCGTCTGCTGAACTTCAGGAAAAAGAAAACAAACTCAAAGCAAAGGAAGCTGAATTGAAAATCAGGGAAAACGCCCTCAGAAAGAAAGAAGCTGAACTCAGGGAAAAAGAAGAAATTATAAAAGCTCTCGAAAACGGTGAGGAACTTATTAAACCTAAAGCACCGGTTACGCCTACTTTCAAGGCTACACAGACCGCTGACGGCGTTGTGCCTACTCTTGTAAGACCTGATACTGTTCTGAATAATCCGGAAATGAAATTCACTAATCTTGCCGGAGACGCAAATAAAAAACCTGAAATTCCTGCTCCGGTTAAACCTGTAACACCTGTTGCATCTGCTCCGGTAAAACCTGCTGAACCTATACCGGTTAAACCTGAAATAAAACAGGAAATTCCTGTGGCTGAAAATGACGTATCAGCTTTACAGAACAAAAAACCGAAAGTCCAGCCACCTGTAAGCGACGGCAAGCCTAAGGAATTTGAAATAACTGAACATACTTTAGTAAAATATAATACATTGAACCCTAATATAGTGAAAGTAAGTCTTCCGGCAAATGTATGGCGTATAGGTTCGGGAGCTTTCAAGGGAAATACTAATATAACATCCGTCGTATGCAGTGACAATGTAACTGAAATATGCGATTCTGCTTTTATGGACTGTACTTCACTCACGGAAATAAAACTTTCAAATGAAATGACTAAAATCAATTACAAGACTTTCAACGGTTGTGATAAGCTGAAATCTATAACCATTCCGGAAAACGTCAAGGAGATTATGTGCGATTCAATGGTATGCGGTCTTGAAGAAATAGTCTTTAAAAGTCCACGTACTACGTGGGAGCAGGCAAGCGATGTCGTAGATGCTTCATTTGCTATCGACAAGAACGGCAAGGGAAAAGGCGTAAACAGATTTATTTTCCGTGGTACAGAATACAAGGCTGTAGACGTTTTCAAACATGGCTGTCTGACAAACTACTTCAAGGCAAACGGACTTTGCCAGTACTGCGGAAGTAAGTTCAGTTTCGTCAATGGTAAGTGTCCTAACTGCAAAACCAAGAAAGATTATTAATCAGAGGTGATGTAATGAAATATACACAGGGAAAATATCTGATACTCGATAAAAAAAGTATAGCACGTGAAATATATAGCTTTACAATAAGCTGTCCGGAAGTAGCGGAGATTGCAACCGCCGGACAGTTCGTACACATACGTACAGGAAATTTCACGCTCCGGAGACCTGTTTCAATATGCGGTATCGACCGAAAAAACGGCACACTCCGTATAGTATTTGAAGTCCGTGGAGCAGGTACGGAAGAAATATCATGTCTTAACAAGGGCGATTTAATTGATATGCTTGCACCTCTCGGACATGGTTTCACGATAAATCAGGACTTTAAAAAGGTAATCCTTATAGGTGGCGGAATAGGTACACCGCCTATGCTGTCGCTTGCCGGAATATACGGCGAAAAAGCTACTGTAATAACAGGATTCCGGAATGCCGGTGCGGTAATCTTACAGGAAGATTTCAGAAAAACCGGTGCGGAAGTGATACTGTGTACCGACGACGGTTCAACCGGTATACACGGATTTGTCACACAACCGTTTTCGGAAATCGTCGGCAGTGCAGACGCTGTATATGCTTGCGGACCTATGCCAATGTTGAAGAATATCGCCGGAATATGTAACGAAAATAACGTATTCTGCGAAATCTCACTTGAAGAGCGTATGGCTTGCGGTATAGGGGCGTGTTTAGGCTGTGCGTGCCGGACAGTCCGTAACGACGAGGAATATTTTGCACACGTATGTAAAGACGGTCCTGTATTCAATGCAAAGGAGGTAATTTTTTAATGGCTGATTTGTCTGTGAATATATGCGGAATAGATTTCAGGAATCCGGTTATACCGGCTTCGGGCGTATTCGGATACGGCAGGGAATATGAAGAATTTTTCCCACTCGAAAAACTCGGTGGAATTGCTACAAAAGGTACTACCCTTAACAGACGTACCGGTAATATGTCGCCTCGAATAGCGGAAACACCGTCGGGTATGCTGAACTCTGTAGGCTTACAGAATCCTGGTATTGACCATTTCATAAGTAAAGAGTTACCGTATCTGCTTGAAAAAAATACAGTTATACTCGCAAATATAGCCGGTTCAACGCCGGAAGAATGCGTACAGGTTGCGGAAAAACTGGAAGATACAGCGGTACATATGATAGAATTGAATATATCCTGTCCGAACGTAAAACAAGGTGGTGTGGCGTTTGGTACGGATTGCGGAATGGCACACGAAGTTGTAAGTAAAGTCCGTAAGGCTACTACTAAACCGCTTGTTGTAAAGCTGTCGCCGAACGTAACGAGTATAACCGATATTGCAAAAGCGGTTGAAAGTGCCGGTGCAGATGCGGTATCATTAATAAATACGCTCCTTGGTATGAGAATAGACATAAACACCGGAAGACCGGTACTTAGAAATAACGTCGGTGGTATGAGCGGACCGGCAGTTTTCCCGATAGCTGTACGTATGGTATGGCAGGTTGCGAATGCCGTAAAGATTCCCGTTATTGGTATGGGCGGAGTTGCAAGCGGTAAGGACGCTATAGAATTAATGATGGCTGGTGCAAGTGCCGTACAGGTGGGAGCGGTCATATTTACTGACCCTTATGCACCGGTAAGAATTACGGAAGAAATAAACGAATTTCTTGACAGTAAAAATATATCGTCAGTACGTGATATTATAGGTACTGTAAGACCGTGGTGAAATATTATGATAATAATGTCAGTTGATTTCGGAGACTCCAGAACCGGTATAGCGGTATGCGGTAAGGCTGAACTTCTTGCAACGCCGGTATGTGTAATATCCGAAAAGGATTTTGATAAATGTATAGAAAAAACCGCTGTCCTTGCGAGAGAACAGCGGGCTGAAGAAATAGTTGTCGGCTATCCGAAAAATATGAACGGCACTATCGGTGAAAGAGCTGAAAAATGCCGTCTGTTTTCGGAAAGACTTGCGGAAATTATTGACTGTCCGGTAACTCTGTGGGACGAACGTTGTACTACTGTATCTGCACATAATATACTGAATGTCACGAATACGAGAGGGAAAAAACGTAAAGCTGTAGTAGATGCTGTATCAGCGGTGATAATACTTGAAAGTTATATGGGTTATCGGAAAAACAAGGGTCTTTCGCCTACATTATGATTGACTTTATATCATCAATCAGGTGACTTGCGGATTTTAAAGTCTTTGCGGTATCTTTCTTGATACTGTATTTCTTTACAGGTGGGGCGGAACTTAAGGCATAGTAAGTGAAACCGGCAATCGCACCGGCAGTCGCTCCCTTTACAATTGATTTCATATTCATGTTCATTGTCATGTCTCCTGAACTTATTTCCGGAAGTAATCCGGTATAGTTATTCTATGCCGTAAAATTTTCAATATACATGGTGATAAAAAATGCATAATCTTAACATAGTCCTCGTTGAACCTCAGATACCGCAGAATACAGGAAATATTTCCAGAACGTGTGCGGTAACAGGTGCAAGACTACATCTTATAAAGCCATTAGGTTTTGAGATTTCAGACAAACATCTTAAAAGAGCAGGTCTCGACTACTGGGACAAACTTGACATAACATATTACGAAAATTTAAACGACTTCTTTGAAAAAAACAAATCCGGAAAATTTTTCTACTTTACTACTAAAGGCAGACAAGTACATAGTAATGTTGAATATCCTGATAATGCGTATCTTGTTTTCGGCAGGGAAGACGCAGGACTTCCGGAAGAACTGTTATACAGTAATCCCGATACCTGTGTGAGAATACCTATGCGGAATAATTTAAGAAGTCTTAATCTTTCCAATTCGGTAGCCATAGCGGTATACGAAGTTTTAAGACAATGGGATTATCCTGATTTGTCAAGAGCAGGTAATCTGACAAAATACGAATGGAATTAATTATTAATTCATAATTATCAATTCTTAATTTATGATAAATGAACGATATGAACTATATGAACTGTTTATATATTTCTCTATAAAAGAATATATAATATAGTACGTAAAAAAAGTTATGAAAAAAGCCGTTTATTGTTCATAAGATTCATATTAATGCATTCTTAATTATGAATCAAAAAAACGCCCTGTAATGAAAATTCACTACAGGGATTTTTATTATTAAGATTGATTACTGTTTTGTATAGGATTCAATCATTTTCTTGACCATGTTACCACCGATTGAACCGGCTTCCTTTGAAGTGAGGTCACCGTTGTAACCGTGTCTGAGATTGATACCAAGTTCGCTGGCGGATTCCATCTTGAATCTTTCGAGAGTTTCTCTGCCTTTCTGTGTCATACCGCTGTTATTATTGTTATTGTTGTTACTCATAGTTAAAATCTCCTTTGAAATAATTATTGATGCCGTGATAGTATTATGACACGTCCGGCGTAAAATATTTATGGAAATTTATTCATATTCGTCGAGGAAATTATGAACGCCGTCGGAATCCTTATAGGCTATAATGGTATTCAGGTTTACGTTCTGTACGCTCCGGAAGATATTCTTTTCAACCTGTGGATTATTCTTTACGAGTTCGGCAATAAGATTTTTAATTTCCATTCTCTTTGAAACGGAACGTCCGTCGGGTTCGCAGGTAGTACAGGTATCGGTGAATTTACAGGCACATTGTATAAAATGTAGGTCATTGTAGTCACGCCAGTGTTTGATGTCATTTTCCCTGATAAGATACATAGGTCGGATGAGTTCCATACCCTCGAAGTTGGTGCTGTGGAGTTTCGGCATCATAGTCTGAACCTGTCCGCCGTAAAGCATACCCATAAGAATAGTTTCTATGACGTCGTCGAAGTGATGACCGAGTGCAATTTTGTTACAACCGAGTTCTTTGGCTTTACTGTAGAGATAACCACGCCTCATTCTCGCACAGATATAACACGGATTTTTTTCGATATTGAAAACAGATTCAAAAATATCGGATTCAAAAATATTTATCGGAATTGACATTGATTCAGCGTTATTTTTTATGATTTCGAGATTTTCCGGACTATATCCAGGATTCATTACAAGAAATTCCACATCAAAGGGGAATTTGTCGTGATGTTTTAGTTCCTGAAATAGTTTCGCCATAAGCATGGAATCCTTACCGCCAGATATACAGACAGCTATTCTGTCGTGTGGGTTTACGAGTTTGTATTCGTTTATGGCTTTCGTAAACTTACACCATATGGATTTCTTGAATTTTTTCCGCAGACTTTTTTCAACGTCTTCAGTAATCTGCCTGTCTGTCAATTTTTTTCTGAGCCATTCGACGTAACCGCCGGTAAGATTGTAAGCGTCAAGACCCTTTTCGCAGAGAACGTCAGCGACATCATGGCTTATTATACCGCTTCTGCAACATATTATCAGTTTTTTATCGTGTGGGAGTTCAGCGGACAATATATCGTTATGCGGAATATTTACTGAATTATGAATATGACCGTATTCAAAAGCCGATTCGTCACGTATATCAATTATGATATATTCAGTTTCGGGGATATTTCTTAAATTTTCGTATGATATTTCTTTTTTCATAAAATGCCTTTCTTATTTAATATAGGATATAAAAAAGGACAGTCCCGAAGAACTGTCCCTTGAAAAAAATGCTTGTACGGTTAATGAAATCAGCCGAGTTCAGCGAAATACTTGATAGTTCTTACCATCTGTGATGTGTAAGAGTTTTCGTTGTCGTACCATGAAACAACCTGTACTTCATAGAGGTCATCAGAAATCTTAGAAACCATAGTCTGAGTAGCATCGAAGAGTGAACCGTATCTCATGCCGATAACGTCAGAAGAAACAATCTGGTCTTCATTGTAGCCGAATGATTCAGAAGCAGCAGCCTTCATAGCAGCGTTAATGCCTTCCTTGGTAACGTCTGTACCCTTAACAACTGCTGTAAGGATAGTTGTAGAACCGGTCGGAACAGGTACTCTCTGTGCAGAACCGATAAGTTTTCCGTTGAGTTCAGGAATAACAAGACCGATAGCCTTAGCAGCACCAGTTGAGTTAGGAACGATATTAGCAGCACCTGCTCTTGCTCTTCTGTAGTCGCCCTTTCTGTGAGGACCGTCAAGAATCATCTGGTCGCCTGTGTAAGCGTGGATAGTTGACATGATACCACTCTGAATAGGTGCATAATCGTTGAGAGCCTTAGCCATAGGAGCGAGGCAGTTAGTTGTGCATGAAGCAGCAGAAATGATAGTATCTTCAGCAGTAAGAGTATCCTGATTTACGCTGTAAACGATAGTCTTGAGGTCACTGCCAGCCGGAGCGGAAATAACAACTTTCTTAGCACCTGCATTGATATGAGCCTGTGACTTTTCCTTTGAGCAGTAGAAACCTGTACATTCAAGAACAACGTCAACACCGAGTTCACCCCATGGGAGTTCAGCAGCGTTAGCCTTAGCGTAGATTGTGAGTGTCTTGCCGTCAACTGTGATAGTACCTGCTTCGTCGTCAGCGGAAACGGTATGGAGATTCTCGCCGATTTTACCGCAGTAACCGCCCTGTGCGGTATCGTACTTGAGGAGCTGTGCAAGCATTGAAGGCTTAGTAAGGTCGTTGATAGCTACAACCTCATAACCTTCTGCATCAAACATCTGTCTGAATGCAAGACGACCGATACGGCCGAAACCATTAATAGCAACTTTAACTGACATTGGTAAATTACCTCCTAAAAAAATTATATATATATTATAAAACAAAACGGAAAATTTTTCAAGGGGGTCAGATAAAAAAATAACAATTTTCAGAAATAATTGTTTATTTTCCATAAAAATAACGCTTTTGCGATACGTAAAATAAGTGATAATGCCATGATATACAGAGGTATTGATGTATATATAATAGTATGCAAAAAATTTAACTGATTTCATGGTGTTTCCGACGGCAAACATTACAGCCGGAAGAAATTCAGTAATATTAAACATAATTTTATAAACTTTTTGTTGACAATATTCAAAAAAGATAGTATAATATATTAGACAGCGGGTCAAGCTGTTATCAGATTAACTGAAAAGAAGTGAATTTTATGATTAAAGGATACGAAATTGAAAGAAAATTCCTTGTCAGAATGCCCGATATTACTGCACTTGACGTAAGAAAAAAACTTGAAATCTTACAGACCTATCTTATCAACGGCGAGAACGATTCTCAACGCCGTGTGCGTCGTATATCCCAAAGCGGTGAAGTTAAATATTTCTATACAGAAAAACTTTTCCTGACCGGCATAACCCGTAAGGAAATGGAATATGAAATCAATCACAGCGAATATGACCGCCTTATAAATCAGGCTCGTGAAGACTATGTACCCATAAATAAGACAAGATACTGTTTTAACTATAAAAATCAGCTTTTTGAACTCGATGTATACCCATTTTCCGACAGCCTTGCGGTCATGGAACTGGAGCTTGATTCAGAGGAACAGGAGATTATATTTCCGGAAAACGTGGAAGTAATTAAGGAAATAACCGGAAATCCGGCTTACTCAAATGCAAGAATAGCTACAGACAGAGCGTTTCCGGATAATTAAGAATTAAAAATTAATAATTATAAATTATTAATTGTAAATTATTAATTATAAATTAAAAACGGGGGTTTTTTATGGCAGAAAAAATTATAACAGTAGATAATCAGGAACAGCTTGCGGAACTTTTCGGACACCTTGACGGTAATATAAACCGTATTCAGAAAGAATATAATGTGAATATCGTCAGCCGTGACGGTTATATAAAGATAATCGGCGATACCGGAAACATTTCCGGAGCGGAAAAAGCTGTCAGGATTTTACTGAAAATGTCCGGTACAGGACAAGTTCTCAGTGAACAGACAGTAAGATATGTAACTTCAATGGTAACAGACGGTGTATCCGAACAGTTAGAGGAACTCAGAGGCGACGGAATATGTCTGACGGCTTCGGGAAAAATTCTCCGTGCAAGAACCGTAGGACAAAAACGTTACATCGATTTGATAAAGGATAATACAATAGTACTCGGCATAGGTCCGGCAGGTACGGGAAAAACGTATCTTGCTGTAGCTATGGCTGTAAAGGCATTCCGTGAACATAAAGTCCGGAAGATAATTCTGACAAGACCGGCAGTTGAAGCAGGTGAAAAATTAGGTTTTCTGCCGGGGGATATGCAGGACAAAGTTGACCCTTATTTAAGACCTCTATATGACGCTCTTTTTGATATGTTCGGGGCGGAAAGTTTCGGGCGGTACATGGAAAAGGGTATCATAGAAGTAGCACCATTAGCGTATATGCGTGGACGAACTCTTGACGAGGCTTTCATAATACTCGATGAGGCACAGAATACCACATCTGAACAGATAAAGATGTTTCTTACACGTCTGGGCAATGAAAGCAGAATGGTCATCACCGGCGACGTAACGCAGATAGACTTACCGGAAACCAAAAAATCCGGACTGGTTGAAGCGGTCAGGATATTACAGGGGATAGACGATATAGCGATACACAGATTCACGGAAAAAGATGTAGTACGTCATAAACTCGTACAGGACATCATAAAGGCATATGAAAAGTATAACGAAAGGAAAATTAAAAATCATGGCTAAATTAAAAGTTTACGTAAAGAATAATCAGACAGAGGTAAAAGTTCCTGTAGGAATCAGACTTCTTATCAGAAGATGCTGTCAGGCGGTACTTGCTACCGAAAACTTCGGTAAGGATGCGGAAGTAAGTGTTTCGTTTGTAAGCAACGAGGAAATCAGGAATCTCAACAAGATTTACAGAAACAAGGACAGCGTTACAGATGTACTGTCATTTCCGCTGACCAGTGAGGACGGTACAGAAGAAATAAATCCGGAAACCAATGCCGTACAGCTCGGCGACGTTGTCATTTCACTCGAAACAGCCGTTAAACAGGCACATAATTACGGACATTCGCTTGAAAGGGAAGTAGGATTTTTAACAGTACATTCAATGTTACACCTGCTCGGATATGACCACGAAACAAGCCAGTTAGACCAGCGTATTATGCGTGAAAAAGAAGAATCCGTACTTGAAAAACTCGGTATATCAAGAGACGCTACTTTCATAGTACAGGAGGATAACACATAATGTCAAGAACCGCTTTTATCACCATTGCCGGACGTACCAACGCCGGAAAGTCTTCGCTTTTAAATGCGATAGTCGGCGAAAAGATAGCCTCCGTAAGCGATAAGCCACAGACTACACGCACACGTATAACCGGTATACGAAACATTGAAGACGTTCAGCTTGTATTTTTCGATACACCCGGACTGCATAAGCCGGTAAATAAATTAAGTGAACATATGTTGAATACCGTAAAGGAATCCGTCAGCGATATTGACGGTGTTGTTTTCGTCATGGACTGTACACGGAAAATAAATCAGCAGGAAACAGATTTACTTAAATCTATGAATAAATCCGGAATGCCGGTTATACTGGTACTGAATAAGATAGATTTACTGAAAAATATGAACGAACTTGCACCGGTTATAGCCGGACTTACTGCGGAGATTGATTTTCAGGCAGTAGTACCGGTCAGCGTCACACAGGGAAACGGTGTCGACATAGTCATTGACGAAATAATGAAACTTTCGGAAGAATCGGTACATTTTTTCCCCGATGATATGATTACAGACCAGCCCGAAAAAGTTCTTGCCGGTGAAATGATACGTGAAAAACTTCTTACACTGCTTAAAGACGAAGTACCGCACGGAATAGCCGTCGGAGTGGAACAGATGTCGGAACGTGATGACAAGGATATACTTGACATTTCAGCGGTAATCTATTGTGAAAGGGAATCGCATAAGGGAATAATTATCGGAAAAGGCGGTAGTATGCTGAAAAAAGCGTCTACTATGGCACGCCTTGAATTAGAGGATTTCTTTCAGATAAAAGTAAATCTTAAATGCTGGGTGAAAGTCAAGGAAGACTGGCGTAACCGTGAGAATTTAATAAGAAGTTTCGGACTTTCTGAAAAATGAATACTATAAGAGGAATAGTCCTGAAAGAACGTAATACCGGAGATAACGGAAAATTTATAGACATTCTCACGGCTGAAAAGGGTATAATTGAATTTACCGTAAGAGGTTCACGGAAAATAAACAGTAGTCTTTTAAATTCCACACAACTTTTTGCGTATTCAGATTTCTGCTATCACGAGAGCGATAAATATAAAATACTCACAAGTGCCGTACCTGTCCGGATTTTCTATAAACTCCGTGAATCGCTTACCGGAATATCACTGGCGTGTTATATGGCGGAAGTCCTGAAATACTGTTCCGAACCGCAGGGAAATGAAGTACTGAGATTA
>JAAVHK010000116.1 GCA_014799765.1 Ruminococcus sp. | reverse complement strand
CAGTTAAATTTTTCGTGATAGCCAAGCGGTTTTAAACTATTCTGATATACTGGAATTTCACCATCTTTTTTTAACTGTTTTCTCACTACCCTTATACCTCTTGAAACAGTTGCTATATTACCGATTTTTACATATTCCACACCGTCGGGACAAAGTTTGTTTATTAAATCATTTAGTTTACTCATAGGGAATAATTCTCCGCTTCTTTTATCAGTTTTATATCAACGAGGGCATCTATAAGAGTACCGTTTTCCCTGTATTCTTCGGAAAAAATTTTACCGTCGATTCTGATTCTGTTTATGAAAGCTGTTTTATCATACGGAATCAGTAAATTCATACGTCTTGAGGTCTCCGGAAGATTTTTAATGATACATTCAAGTAACCTGTCGAAACCGGTTTGTTCCCTTGCACTTATTAAAACCGTATTGTCATTTTCAAAAACAGTGTCTGTATAACCGGAAATATCCGCCTTGTTCATGACGTTTATCTGTGGTATACCGTCGCAACCTAACTCCGACAGTAAAGACCGTGTAACATCTGCCTGTTGTTCACGTTCAGGGGAAGAAATATCCTGAACATTAAGAATTATATCCGCACAGGAAGCCTCTTCAAGTGTAGATTTGAAAGCCTCTACAAGATTATGCGGAAGTCGGCGAATAAGTCCGACTGTATCTATTAACATAATACTTCTGCCGTCAGGGAGTTCTATGGAACGTGATGTTATATCGAGAGTGGCGAAAAGTTTGTTTTCAGCGAGTACACCGGCATCTGTAAGGGCATTTAAAAGTGTAGATTTCCCTACGTTTGTATAACCGACTATCGCACAACACAGAACACCGTCTTTTTTACGTCGGGAGCGTGAAAAATCACGATGTTTTTTGAGTTCGTCGAGTTCGTTTTCGAGATAAGAAATTCTCTTCCGGATATGACGTTTATCTGTTTCGAGTTTTGTTTCACCTGGACCTCTTGTACCTATACCGCCACCAAGTCTTGAAAGTTCCGTACCCATACCGGTCAGGCGAGGAAGTCTGTATTTCTGCTGTGCGAGTTCCACCTGTAACTTACCCTCTTTGGTTCTGGCACGTTGTGCGAAAATATCGAGTATAAGTGTAGTACGGTCAATGACACGGACTTCAAGAATTTTTTCAATATTACGTACCTGAACGCCTGTAAGTTCGTGGTCAAAAATGACAAGTTCAGCTTCAAGGACGGTGAGTTGTTCTCTGAGTTCTTCAAGTCGTCCCGAACCCATACAGGTAGCAGGGTCATAAGACTGTTTTTTCTGAATTATTTCCCCGACTACTTCAGCATTGGCAGTGCGTGCGAGTTCGCTGAGTTCCTTTATAGAAACTTCCGCATCAAATTCGCCGGTATCAACGCACGCAAGGACGGTTTTTACCGGTATATCCTCATTTTTGTTTTCGTACATAAATTCACCTCATTGAATTTCTGTAAGTTTTCTGATTTCATCAGGTGTAAAGACGTATTCCTTGTTACAGAAATGACAGTTTATAGAAATATCCTTGTTATCATCAGCGATTGAATCGAGTTCCTTTTTACCGAGACTTATTAACACTCTTTCGGTACGTTCCCGACTACAGTCGCATTTATAGACCGGTGACGACTGGTCAAGGGGTTCAGGGTTGAGACCGTCAAGAAGCATATCTGCGATTTCTTCGGGTGTTATACCGTCGGCAAGCATTGCAGATACCGGACGCATTTTACTTAAATTTTTTTCGATAATATCTATGCATTTTTCGTCGGCGAAAGGAAGTAACTGTACAAGAAAACCACCGGCGGACTTTACAGACAAATCGGGATTCACAAGAACACCTAAACTGCATACTGTAGGAATCTGTTCGCTTGTGGCGTAATAATTGGCTATATCCTCAGCGATTTCACCGGACACAAGCGGAATAACTCCCACATAAGGCTCTTTAAGTCCGAGGTCTTTCACTACTGAAAGAGTACCGTTATGACCCACCGCACCTCCGACATCAAGTTTACCCTGTGCATTAAGTGGGATTTCAACAACCGGATTATTCACATAACTTTTCACATTACCCATACTGTCGGAAACCGCTACAAGCTGACCTGTCTGACCGTCGCCGTCTATGCGGAGTGTGAGACTGTCATTCTGACCTTTCAGCATATATCCCATAAGTGAAGCCCCTATAGTAAGACGTCCTAAACCGGCGGTCACTACAGCGGAAGTCTTATGAATTTTTTCTATTTCAGAAACAATGTCTTTAGCGTCGAGGACAGAAGCAAATGCTGAACCATCAGCGGTTATGACCCTGTATAATTTACCCATTTTAACAACCTTCTTTCATAAGTCTGCACCTTGCAACATAAATTATTCTCTGTGATGTTTCTTCCGGTGCATTGAAAGTATCATCACTATATTTTGCCAGTATCTCGAAATTATTTTCAGTAAGAAGACTGTCAATAATTTCCTCACTATAAGCCTTTTCGGAAAAACTGTCCGAACTTCTTGAATAAAGACCATTTTCTTCGAGTTCAAAAAATTCGAGATTCATTTTCACTTCATTAGTATCTTTGTTAAGGGAATTTTCCCATATGCAGTATAGATTATCTGTTTCGTACGTGAATGTATTGTCTGCCAAAATATTTCTGTGTTTATATATTGTATTAATATCGAATATGAATAAACCTTTATATTCCGAAAACAAAGATATTTTCTGAAAAACCTTTTTTATATCTTCAATATCTGAAAGATGATTTATGCTGTCTAAAGCACATATAGTAACATCTATAGTACCGAACATATCAATATTCCGCATATCCTGACACAGATACTGAATATTAAGTCCGCTGTCGAATTTCTTATCAAGAGCGATACCTAACATTTCCTGTGAGTTGTCAACGCCGATAACGTCGTAACCAAGCCGTGCCATTTCTTCGGAGATACTACCTGTACCGCAAGCGAGGTCAAGGAGAATATTTCCGTCAGTAGTCTTGAATTTTTTAATTATTTCATTGAAATATTCCGCACGTTTTCTGTAGTCTATATTTGTCGTGAGTTCGTCATAGTAGCGTGCAAAAACATTGTAACCGCTCATTTAATCACCTCCGTTAATAAAATATAAGTTCTGATTTGCCTTCAAAAACAGTATTACATTGAACAGAAAAAGGAAAATATTTGTTTTCTATATCCTCCAAACAATTTATTTTTTTACCCCTGACAATCAAAGATTCTTTTATCAATTCTAAAAGTTCATCTTTTTGATTTTTCAAACATTCGGGTATATTAATCTTATCAATCTTCCATTTTAGAGTAATTATTGCTTTCAAATTTATTTCATCTATTTCATAATCTATAATATCATGAGCATATATTTCACATACATTTTCTTTCCACAAAAATATAGCTACCATTGGCCATATAATTTCGGGTCTGATAATTAATAATCTTGCGTCTTGTTCTTTATCAAAAGTCTGATTAGATAATTTATTTAGTTCAATCTGTTTTTTGGGAAATAAGGGATTTTTAAGATTAAGAAGAGCTAATTTATCTTTATCTTGTTCTGTTAATTTACAATTAATAAAAGCCATAAAATCACCTCATATATGTTTCTGTTTTAACACTGTTTCCTTAAAACAAGGGACGGAAAAAAACTCCGCCCCGATATGATTTTATTTATTTTCCTTGTTTTTACAGCATTTCTTGTATTTTTTTCCGCTACCACATGGGCAAGGGTCATTATCGCCTATAGTATCCTTTTTTGCGGTATTGGAAAAACTTCCGTCACCTGCTCCGGCGTTGGGAGCGTCAGGCTTGGCAACCTGTTCACGCTGTGGGGTCTGATTTTTCTGGAGTTTCACTGTAAGTAACATACGGATAGTATCTTCACGGATAGACTCAACCATAGCATCGAACATCTCGAAGCCCTCGTATCTGTACTCAATAACAGGGTTTTTCTGACCGTATGAACGCAGACTTATGCCCTTTTTGAGTTCTTCCATGTCGTCAATGTGAGCCATCCACTTTGTATCGACTACTTTAAGAAGTATAACTCTTTCGAGTTCACGCATAATGTCATTACCGTATTCTTCTTCCTTAGCCTGATATATTTCAGTAGCTTTCGAGTGAAGAGCCGTAATAATATCCTGTTTTGTTACTGTAGCAAGTTCCTCGTCTGTGAAAGTGAGGTCTTCCTGACCTATAAGCCAGCCAAGGAAGAAATCCTTAAGACCTACCATATTCCAGTCGTTTCTTTCGTCTTCGTCGGCGAGATAAGTATTTACAGTTGAGTTGATAAGGTCTTCAATCATTTTGGATATACTTTCATGTATGTCTTCGCCGTCAAGCACTTCGGAACGCTGTTTATAGATGATTTCACGCTGAGTATTCATAACATCGTCATAATTAAGGACGTTCTTTCTTATACTGAAGTTATTTCCCTCAACTTTCTTCTGTGAAGATTCAATGATTTTCGTAAGCATTTTGCTTTCAATAGGCATAGTTTCCTCTACGTTAAGAGTTTTCATCATATTTTCAAGACGGTCACCGGCGAAAATTCGCATAAGGTCATCTTCTACCGAAAGGAAGAAACAGCTTTCCCCGGGGTCACCCTGACGTCCGGCACGTCCTCGTAACTGGTTATCAATCCGGCGTGATTCATGGCGTTCAGTACCGAGTATGTAAAGACCACCTGCTTCACGTACTTCAACGGCTTTTTCCTTGACTTCCCTGTTGAAACGGTCAAAAAGTTCCTGATAGAGTTTACGGGCCTTTATAACTTCGGGGTCTTCGGTATCGGCAAAACCGATAGCCTCGTTTATGAGTTCTTCGGGCATTTCACGTTTACGGAGTTCAGCTCTTGCAAGAAATTCAGCGTTACCGCCTAACATAATATCAGTACCACGTCCAGCCATATTGGTAGCGATTGTTACAGAACCATATTTACCAGCCTGTGCGACAATTTCAGCTTCTTTAGCGTGATGTTTGGCGTTGAGAACGTTATGTTTGATTCCCTTGCGTTTCAGCATAGCGGAAAGAAGTTCCGATTTTTCAATAGATACAGTACCGACAAGAATCGGCTGTCCTTTTTTATGACATTCAATAATCTGTTCGATTATAGCGGAATACTTACCTTTTTCGGAACTGTAAATCTGGTCATTGTGGTCAATACGGATAACAGGCTTGTTGGTCGGGATTGAAATAACATCCAGTTTGTATATTTCCTTAAATTCGTCTTCTTCGGTCATAGCAGTACCTGTCATGCCGGAGAGTTTGTTATAAAGTCTGAAGAAATTCTGGAAAGTAATTGTAGCAAGTGTTTTGGATTCGCTCTTGACTTTTACGCCCTCTTTAGCCTCGATAGCCTGATGCAGACCATCATTGAAACGTCTGCCTTCCATCATACGTCCGGTGAATTCGTCAACAATAACAATTTCACCGTCTCTTACGACGTAATCAATATCATTTTTCATGACACCGTTAGCCTTGATAGCCTGATTGATATGATGTAAAAGTGTTAAGTTTTCGGAATCCATAAGGTTGTCGATATTGAAAACCTGTTCAGCTTTCTTGACACCACGTTGAGTAATGGTAGCAGTTTTAGCTTTTTCGTCAATGATGTAGTCTGCTGTTTCGTTGAGTGCGTCCTGGTCTTCCTTGCTGTCCATTTCAACTACGGTTGTTGAAGTAAGAGTTTTTGCGAAACGGTCAACTATGGAATAAAGTTGTGTGGACTTATCGCCCTTACCGGAAATGATTAACGGAGTACGGGCTTCATCTATAAGAATTGAGTCAACCTCGTCGACGATTGCGAAATTAGGTTTACGCTGTACACGTTCTTCTTTACGTGTAACCATGTTGTCACGGAGGTAATCGAAACCGAGTTCATTGTTGGTAGCGTATGTAACATCACAGTTGTAAGCCTCACGACGTTGTTCATTTGTGAGACCGTGCAGAATACAACCTACTGTAAGACCTAACCAACGTAAAACTTTACCCATTTCTTCGGCTTGTGTCTTTGCGAGATAGTCGTTTACCGTTACGACGTGTACGCCAAGACCGGTCAGGGCGTTGAGATACGAGGCTACACACGCAACGAGTGTTTTACCTTCACCGGTACGCATTTCGGCAATACGTCCCTGATGTAAGACTATTGCACCTATAATCTGTACCGGATACGGCTTTTTTTCGAGTACACGCCACGCACCCTCACGGACAGTGGCGAGTGCCTCCGCCATCATGCTGTCAAGACTTTCACCGGAAGCGAGCCTGTCTTTAAATTCCTGTGTTTTGCCTTTGAGTTCAGCGTCAGAAAGTTTTCCGTATTCCTCCTCAAGTGCGAGGACTTTATTTTTTATAGGTTCGATGCGTTTAAGTTCCCTGTTTGAATAAGCATTAGCACCGAAAATGTTCTGAAAAAAACCCATTTTATTTACCGCCTTTACAATTTATAGTCCTGTATGAATACATATAATATATTTTACAACAAAGAAACAGTTTTGTCAATACCCGATTTTAAAAGCACGGAATAAATTAAATAAAGAAAATATGTTCTTTTGACTTTACTGTAATGTAAGAATGTGGTATAATTGAAATATACCTTTTTTGAGGAGTAGAAACACTATGAGTAAACTGAATGATTTAATAAATGGACTCTGCACCGACGGTGTAGAATATGTAAAAATCGGTGATATAGCGACTGTTTCAAGAGGTATAAGGGTAGTGAGAGAACAGTTAAAAAAAGATGGTGAAATTCCAGTATATCAGAATAGTTTAAAACCGCTTGGCTATCACGAAAAATTTAACTGTCCTGCCGATACT
>JAAVHK010000115.1 GCA_014799765.1 Ruminococcus sp. | reverse complement strand
GTCGGCGACGATATACTTCTTAACATAGAAATAAAAAATCACGGAGACGTCAGAAAGACTGCTGAAAAAACCGCCGAGGTGATAGCGGAATACAATATAGAACGTTCATGTTATATAACGTCATTTTCGTATACTGCTTTAAAGACCGTCAAGAAAATAAATCCTAAAATAAAGACAGGTCTTATTGCAAACGTTGCTACTTCTACTTCATTTTCACAGCTCCGTTACATAGATGCCGTAAGCCTCAACTATATATTCGTAAATTCAAGCATAGTCAACATGGCACATCAGAACGGCAAGCGGGTATTTGTCTGGACAGTCGACAGAAAATCAGATATTCAGCATATGGTGGCTATGGGTGTCGACAATATCATTACAAACCGTCCCGACAGGGCATACGATATTATCACTTCAAACAGTTTAGGCGATACCGTCCTTAAGATTCTTGAAAATATTTTCGGTTCATGATGTATATTTTCCGGAAATATGACATATAATAATATCAGAAAAGTGATTCCGATTACTTCTCCGACTTCTTTTTTCAAAGCAGATTTCTTTTTCCGGAAGTCTGCTTCTTTTTGTTTAATCCGTACCAATTTTATTAACAATATTTCCGGAGTTTGTCTACAAGAGAGAATTTGTGTATATTTTTCACAATTTCCTTGACTTTTTTTTCTATTATAATTATACAAAGATTTTTATACGGAGGTTTAATAATGAAGAATAAACAATTTATTTCCGCAGTAATGGCGGTTGCAATGGTGGCAACATCTTTTAACGCTTTCAGTGCATTTGCTGTAGATGACCCCGACGAAACCGGAAACACTATGTTTGATGCTGACCCGATTGCTTTTAATAAAAAAGTTGACGGTGAGTTTTCAGAAACATATAGTTACGGTTCATGTGATAATGACTGGTACAGTTTTTCACTTGATACCGCAAGTAAGCTGACTATAGAACTTTCCAGTACCCTTGTATATGTAATCGGCACAGTCTGTCCGTCTTATGAAATTATTGACGCTGATAATGATAATAATGTAGTTTATACATTCGACAGATTCAAAAGCCAGAATACAAACATAATTGCTCTTCCCGCCGGAAATTATTACATTCACTTAGCTTCAAATAAACGTAGTGACACCGGTACTTATAGCCTACGTTTAGTGAATAATGCTACCACAGGTGACAGTTTCGACGCTCTTTCAAATAACAGTATCGGCAAGGCATCAACAGTTAAATTTGATACTGAATATACAGGACATTTTTATGAAAACGACACAGTTGATTACTACACATTCGATTTAGCAGAAGAAGGCATGGTTACTATCAATTTTGACAGCAGTTTTGATGACGTTGACTGGAAAATATATAACAGCGACAAGGAAGCCGTTGAAGAAGGAACTTTTTCAAAAGCTGATAACAATGAAAAAGACAGTGATATTTCCCTTAAAAAATCATATGTAATGACCGCCGGAACTTTTACAATAGGTATAATGAAAAATGCTAAATCCGAAATGGCTTACGGAGACTATACATTAAAACTTGACTATCTCAAGGATTACAATAACTATCATGCAAGCGGAGTTTTCGCCTGTACGGATTTAAACCATGATGGCATGATTGATGCCATAGATTCTGGTGCTATACTTGCATATTATGCTTATCTCTCGACAGGTGGCAATGAAAAGAAAGTTGATTTGAACGTATGGTGTAAAACTTATTTTCCAACAGAAGAAAAATAATAAACATAAACCGGATTTCTTAAAGAAGTCCGGTTTATTTATATCTCACAGGCGAAACGCAAAAAAATACACCCGTACATACGAGTGTATTTTAAAAATACTGGTTGGGGTGCAGGGATTCGAACCCCGGAAGTGACGGAGTCAGAGTCCGTTGCCTTACCGCTTGGCGACACCCCAGTGTCATATCTGTTTGATTCAGCTTTTATATTATAGCACGTCCGGAATAAAAAGTCAATAGGTTTTTATATATTTTTTTGTTTTAATTAAATCCGTACTATTGCAAAAAATCTGAAATCATTATATAATATTCATACAGGAGGATTTTTTGTTATGATAAAAATATATATGATAGTCAATCTTGTTGCCGGAAAAGCTATGATAAGCGAAAATCTGGGCAATATTATAAACGAGTTCACAAAAATAGGTGGTGAAGTGACCGTCCACCCGACACAGAGCGGTGAAGATGCTTCGGAATCCGCATACTATGCCTGTGAAAATAATTTCGATATACTTGTATGTGCCGGTGGTGACGGTACATTATGCCGTTGTATGCAGGGAATAATGAAAAGTGAAAACCGCCTTCCCATAGGATATATACCGGCAGGTTCAACTAACGACTTCGCACAAAGCCTTGACATTCCGTCCAATATAATGGACGCTGTCCGCTGGATTATAGACGGCAAACCTAAATACTGTGATGTCGGAAAGTTCAATGACAGTTATTTCACTTATATATCGGCTTTCGGAGCGTTCACCAATATAACCTACGAAACACCACAGCGTATAAAAAATGCAATCGGTCATATGGCGTATATCCTTAACGGTCTTTTACAGATTAAAACAATACGTTCAAAGCGTATGCGTATAGAATACGACGATATTCTTATAGAAGATGATTTCCTGTTCGGAATGGTAACAAATTCCGCATCAGTTGCGGGAATGCTTTCAATAAACGATTTCATGCTTGACGACGGTGTATTTGAAGTAGTTCTTATTAAAAAACCGGCAAATCTCGTACAGCTTAATCAGATAATCCGCTCACTGCTGAACATATCGGAAGAAATAGACAGGGATTATATTAAATTTTTCCGTACAGACAAGATAACATTCACGTGTCTTGACGAAGAACCGGCTACATGGACCCGTGACGGTGAGTTCGGCGGAAATGATATGAAATGTGTTATTTCAAACTGTCAGAAAGCTGTTTCCTTTATGATTTGCGACTGTGACGAAACTAAATTCATGCGTGAAGAAGTAGTAATACCTGCTCCGGAAGAAAATTAACAATGTCCTGTTTTCACACGATTATGCGAATATATATAATGTGTCAAAAAAAAGAAAGGAATATACTCCAATGAAAATTATCAGAAAACTTGAATTATACGCCCTGACTGTAATGTTTACTGTAACAGCGGTCATACCGGTATCGGCTTCTGCGGACGATACAAAAAAATCTTCATGGTATGCCGACGAAAACGGACGTATCTTCTATTATGACGATAACGGCGAATACCTCACCGGCGAACAGGAAATAGACAGCGAAAAATATATTTTTTCCGCTAACGGCGTACTTAAAACAGGCTGGCGTACCGTCGACGGACAAAGACGTTACTATGACCACATAACCGGCAAAACTTTATCCGGCTGGCTTGAATACTGTGAAAAAAATTTCTACATAGACGAGGAACAGGGAAAAGTTACCGGATTTTTCAAGGAAGACGACGAAACAAAACATCTTATGTCAGATAAAGGAGCGGAAATCACTGAGCAGGGTTTTCAGGAATCCGACGGCAAAACCTACTACATAGATGAAAACGGTACTCTCGCCGACGGAAAGACTTCAATAGAGGAAGACACATACTATTTTGACGAAAATGACGGCTATATGATTACGGACAGTTTCGCTGAAAACGATAACAACGAAGTATTTTATTTAGGCGAAGACGGAAAAGCCCTTACAGGTTGGCAGGATATAAGCGACTATACATATTATTTCAGCGAAGATGGTATTATGTCACGTGGTCTGACCGAAATAGACGGAATCAGATATTTCTTCTCGGAAACTGACGGTGCTATGTGTATTTCCGACTGGGCAACCTCAGAAGATAATTCCGTATACTACTGTGGCGAAGACGGTGTATGTCTTACAGGGTGGCAGGATTTAGACAATACATGGTACTATTTCAATGAAGACTGTACACGTGCTACCGGACTTGTCACGACAGAAGAAGATGATACATATTTCTTTGACGATAACGGTATTATGCTTACAGGCTGGCAGACCGTAAATAATAATCAGTGTTATTTTCTGTCGGACGGTAAAATGGCTTTCGGGTGGCAGACTATCGACAATGATGAATATTATTTCAATGATTATGGAATAATGGTAACAAACACTACAATCGGCGGAAAGACTATCGGCGAGGACGGAAAAGTTAAACCGCTTTCGTCAGTACAGATAAAGGCAAACAGTATTATTGCATCTATCGGAACGAGTACGGAAGCTATATATAATTTTGTACGTAGCAATAACAGGTATCAGTATATGGAAGAAACAAAATCACAGTCACAGATTGAAGCTATAGGCTGGTCATATTTTGCTAACTATGCCTTGAATAACCGCTTTATAGTATGTTATTATTTTGCGGCTGTTACTGACCTGCTCCTGAAACAAGCCGGTTGGCAGTCGAGAATAGTACACGGAACAGGTACAGGCACAGGCGAACACTACTGGAATGAAGTATACGCTAATGACACATGGTACTGTATTGATACCTGCAATGGCTTTAATATGGTAAGTTTCAGCTTTTTACAGGGAAAAAATTATACTTTTTCAAACTATGTTTACCCGACATACGACTAATTTAACGGAGGAAAAATTATTATGAACAATAAGGCATTACTGGCTACAACCGCCCTGATACTTGCATTATCTGCGGTATCGTGCGGAAAAGAGGACAGCGAAAGTTCTGTAAGTATAGCATACGGCGAATCAACAAGAACAACTGTCACGGAAGAATCGGAACAGGAAAAAACCACCGGAAAAACTACAAAAGCAGTTTCTGTAACAGGTACGGCTACCGCCACGACTACTTCAGCAGTATCAGGTACGGAAACCACTACAACAGATTCCGGTGAAGAAACTTCCACTGAGGCTACAACATCTGCTGAAAATTCTGATACTACAGCTACTACTGCTACTGTCGCAGATACAACCATACGGGCAGAAACTACAGCACCGTCAGCAACAACGGTTGCAACAACCGCTGAAGCTACTACAGAATCTACTGAACCTGCTCAGGAAGAAAATAACAACAATACCGGCAATGACGATAACAACAATAACAATGACGACAACAACAATGATGACAACAATAATGATACCCCACCGGCAATAACTTTAGCCCCTGATAATCCCGAACCTGCTACGGCAACACGTCAGGAAGAAAATATATTTGAATTTGAGTTCACAGTGGATAATCTTCTGAATGATGCTTCCGGACTTCTTGGAATGCTCGGAACTCCGAGTTACTCCGGTGAAGCCCCTGGATGTACGAGTAACGGCAATGACGTTAAAATATACCAGTACGACGGAATTGAAATACAATGCTATATTGACGGTGCAACGGAATACATTTTCAGTATAGAAATAACAGACAATAAATACGTTACTGACAAGGGTATAAAAACAGGTAGTAGCCGTGCGGAAGTAGAATCTGCATACGGTACAGGCGAAACAAGTGGTAGTATGACCGTATATTACACCGGAAACAATGAAATGGATATAGAATACATTAATGATACTGTAAGTTCAATATTCTTTTATGCACCCGTATAAAAGGAGGTTCTGACTTGGTATTCAGCAGTCCGGTATTTTTATTTATATTTCTTACGTCGGTATACATTCTTTACAGGATTATACCGACGATTACAGCAAAAAATATACTTTTGCTTGTATTCAGTCTGATATTCTACACTTACGGTGAGCCGAAAGCCGTACTGTTAATGATTATATCTATAATTATAAACTATGTTTTCGGACTTGCCATGAAAGAAAAAAACAGATACAGAAAAATTTTTCTTGTAGTCAGTATAACCGCAAACCTTCTTATACTGGGAATTTTCAAGTATGCGGGATTCGGTGCGGAAATGCTTGACAGACTGCCGTTTCTGAGTATGAGTATTCCGGATATAGACTTGCCTATAGGAATAAGTTTCTATACATTTCAGGCAATGTCATATGTTATAGACGCTTATAAGAATCCGGAATACATTCAGAAAAATCCGTATAAACTCGCCTTGTATATAACATTTTTTCCGCAACTCGTCGCCGGACCTATCGTTAAATACTACGATTTCGCCGGACAGATTGATAACAGAAAAACCACTCCCGAAAAAACCGCACAGGGTATAAGACGTTTCATAACAGGACTTTCAAAGAAATTACTTATAGCCAATACTATGGCGATTACGGCAGACTTCATATACGGACTTGATACGGAAAGTCTTTCGGCTCCGCTTGCATGGCTGGGAGCGTTTTCCTATATGATGCAGATTTTCTTCGATTTCAGCGGTTACAGCGATATGGCAATAGGTCTCGGAAAGATGTTCGGATTTGATTTCCTTGAGAATTTCAATTATCCTTACATATCGGAAAGTATGCAGGAGTTCTGGAGACGCTGGCATATATCCGTATCGACGTGGTTTAAGGAATATTTATATATCCCCCTCGGTGGCAACAGAAAGGGAAAAGTCCGTACAGCATTCAATAAACTGTTTGTATTTTTCTGTACTGGATTATGGCACGGAGCAAGCCTTAACTTCATAATATGGGGACTTATCAACGGTGCATTTCTTATGATAGAATCGTATAAGATAATAAATACTGAAAAGTGGTTAAAACCGTTCCGGCATACATATACATTACTTGTAACGCTTCTTGCATTTGTATTTTTCCGTGCCGACAATATTTCAACAGCTTGTGTATATATCGGAAAAATGTTCAGTTTTTCGGGAAGTACACCGGAAAACAAATCGCTTTTCATGATGCAGTTCACGCCTATGTACATAATAATGCTTATACTGGCGTGTATATTCAGCGTACCGGTATGGCAGATAATCCGGAACAGGATAAAATCAGAAAAATTAATATCCACCGGCGAAGTATGTTCATATATCGTATCGCTTGTAATGCTTATGCTGTGTATACTTACACTTTCGTCTGCGTCGTATAATCCGTTTATATACTTCAGATTCTGACCGGAGGTATTTTTCAAATGAACAGGAATATTTTATACAGAATATATTCATGCGTATTCGTCGGGATATGCCTTGTACCGTCAGTGCTTATGCCGTTTCTGAAAAGCGATACCACTACGGAAAAGCGTAAACTTTCGGAAGTTCCGGAAATAAAGACAGAAGACGGAAAATTAAATTTCAGTTTTTTTTCCGAGTTTGAAACATATTTTTCAGAACACTTTGCGTTCCGGCAGAAACTCGTAACTATGGACGGCTATGTAAAATCGGGATTATTTGGTACTTCTCCTGACGACGACGTTATAACAGGTAAAAACGGCTGGTTATATTACGGCGAAACTTTAAACGATTTCCTTAATATAGAAACTCTTTCCGAAAGAGGTATAAACAACATAAAAAACAATCTTGAAATAATCAACGACTACTGCAACGAAAATAACGTTAAATTCATATTTACGATAGCCCCGAATAAAAATTCAGTCTATCCGGAATTTATGCCTGACCGATACATACCGGCAGACGATACCGGCAATTACGAACGACTGGCGGAATCTTTCGGGGAAAATTTTCCGTTCTGCGATATGAAAGAAGTTATTCTGAATACAGATTCAAATATACCGCTTTATCACAGAAAAGATACCCACTGGAATAATTTAGGAGCTTATACCGGACACATAGCACTCATGAATATGGCAGGAAAAGAAAGCTGTCCGTCAGGTAACTGGACTATCCTGAATGACCGTAAAGGCGATTTGGCAGAAATGATTTATCCTGCCGGAAAGGCTGACGATACACAGGTATACAGCGATTACGAATATAAATACAGATATTCCGGACGTTTCAGGGCATTGGATGATATGTCAATAAAGACTTCGTGCGAGGGAAAAACCGGAAATCTTCTTATGTTCCGTGATTCATACGGCGAGGCGATATTACCGTTCATGGCGGAATGCTTCGGTACGGCTGAATTTTCCCGTATAGTTCCGTACCGTCTCGATAATATAGGCGGTGAAAACGCTGATACACTCATTATCGAGATAGTAGAAAGAAATTTACCGGATTTACAGAAATACGCACCTTTAATGCCTGCTCCGGTTGTGAAAAGTCTTGACATAAAAAATCTGACAGTCTGTCCGGATATTACGATAAATCAAAGGGAATCAGGAAATTACATACATATTTTCGGCGAACTCAGTGACGACTTTTTCACATCAGACAGTGCCGGAATATTTGTCACTGTAAACGGCGTTACTTATAAGGCGTTCAATGCATTCGAGGACGATTTATTATTACGTTCCGGCGAAACAAGTGACAATGGTTTTTCACTGTACATTCCGGCGGAATCCGGTGTGAATACGGAAAATATAACAGTTATTTCCATAAACGAAAACGGCATAGCAGTATCATCACAGTAGAAAGGATTTTTTTATGAAAAACAATAAAATAATATCATGTATTTCGGCGGTGGCAGTATCGGTAACTTCAATATTTTCATCATTTTATGCATACGCTGACGATATGATTTACAGCGATTTCAATATAAATGACGTCAACGGAAGCGTGACAGTAAATATTCCGGAAGATACCACGGCAGAAGTTTTAATAACTTTCACATCTCCGGAAGTAACCGACGAACCTTATTACTTGAAAACTGTAGAAAATACAACTTCCGGAGCGATTCAGATTGAGGGAAGAGACACTACAGAAAACGATTACAGAGATTATAAACTGCACGTCACACTGAAACTTAACGAATCCGGCAATACTCTGACTTATACGGAAAACTTCAATATTCCGGACGGTAACGACAATCCCGACAGTTTCACGGAAATGATTTATAATTTTTCAGTCGATGAGGAATTTTCTCCTGATGACTGGACTTTATCTTCAGAAACCGGAACAGAAAAAAATATCGTAATGCACTACTGGACTTCAAAAACAGGCGATATAGACTGTAACGGTATTATTGATGCTGTTGATTCTTCAATGGTGCTTGTCGAATACGCCTCACTTTCTACTGAGGGTACAAGCACATTAAGCGAAAGACAAAAATTTTACGCTGATGTCAATAATGACGGCATGATTGATGCTGTTGATGGTTCAATGATACTTATATATTATGCTATTGCCTCTACAAGTGGTAATCCGTCATGGGAAGATGTTATAGAAGATAATTCCAATACAGATACGGAAACAACAACGACGATGACTACTACAGCCACCACCGGCACTGACAGTACAGCAACAACCACTACAACTACAACAGTTACTACAGTTCCGGATTACTCACAATATGTTGAAGCCGTACAGCTTCTTGCCGGTAATGCTGACGATTCTATGAAATATCATTCATATTATGTATACGACATAAACAATGACAGTATATACGAATTAATAACGGAAATGGGAACTTCCGAAGATGATAATAAATATTCAGTATACAGCATGAAAAATGGTACAATGACTTTCGCCGGAGATATTGACGCCGGTAACAGTCATCTTACGGAAAAGGACGGTATACTTTATAAAGTATCCGATAATATCGACAGAATTTCATTCGACGGTGAAAAAATATCATCTGAGCAGGTAGGAAATGAAACTGATACCGGTACATATATAACGTCGTATAACTGGTCAGATATATCCGGTTTAAACAGGATTATGAACAGCGAAAAATACACTTATTTTGATACTACAGATTCCGGAAAAGATTTCGTATTCAATGAAAACTATCGTTCAGAAAAAGGCACTGTAGTAAATACCGGTAACATAAATCTTAAACTCCGTGCAAGACCTACAACACAATCTGATATAATAACCGAAATGCCTGTAAATTCAGAAATAAACATATACGGAAATAATGGTAGCTGGGCTTACGTCAGCTACGAAAATAACGGTAAAATTTATTACGGTTATGCGAGTATGTCATATATCGAAATTGCAAGCCTCACAACCACGACTACCACCACGACGACAACCACTACAACTACAACAACAACAACTACTACCACAACAACTACAACAGTAATTGTAACAGAACGTGAATATGTTTACAAAACAAAAACCGGTAAAAAATATCATTATGAAAATCCTTGTGGCAGAGGTACATATTATGAAGTATCACTGGAAGAAGCAATAGCAGAGGGTCTTGAACCATGCGAAAAATGTGTTTTACACTGAATATTAAAAATACTGTTGACTAAATCAGTAAAAAATAGTATAATAAATATCAGAACAAATTAACCTGTCAAGACGACAAAAGAGGCGGTACTTTTATTATGAAATCAAGAAAGAAAGAGTTTATTTCCCTTATTCTTGCCGGAATGATGACAACAGTTTCATGTGGTTCATCACCTGATATTGAAAAGCCGGCAGACACCGAACCAGTAACAACACTTCCACCACCTGTGATACTGAACCCTCAGGAAGGGTCTTTCATGGATACGGCTGATGACGATATAGCTCAGGCTGAAAATAACCGTGAACAATCAAGAAACGAAGTAGAAGCAATAGAAATCGTGACCACTACCACAACAACAACTTCTTCAGCAACTACTTCCACTACTGTCAGTACGGCTTATACGGCTGACGTATATACAACATTATCGGCTACAACTACTACAATCCCGATTATTAACGTCTCGCAGACCGAAAGAGGTAACATTTACGATACAAACGGTGTGACACTCGTTAAAAGCGGTGCGGACGGCAAACGTAATTATTCCGAAAAATACGGAACAGCCCTCGGAAATATACTGAATGAAGTCTCCGGAGGTATCGAAACTTCATTTGATAACATTCTCAGTGCTGAAGACCCTTATTCAAGTTCAGCGTCAAAGAGATTAGGAAAATCGGTCAAACTCACAATAGATGCTGATGTTCAGAATCAGATATATGATTACATGGAACAGTCAAATATAGTAGGTTCTGTAGTGGTAATGCGTACTGACGGTTCAATAATGGCTGAAGTTTCCTATCCGTCGTTTGACCCTGTGGAATACTATACTGACCCGAATTACATAAATGAAGTCGGTTACGGTGCATTGGAAAACAAAGCTCTTGCAAAACAGCCACCAGGGTCATGTTTCAAGATTATGACAGAAATTATTGCCGATAAATATGAAATATACTCACTCTATGATGAAGGCACATGGTATTCCGACGAGGGCATAATAGTCGACTGGGACCACGATAAAAACCCTTACTATCCTATGGAAAGAGATTTACAATCTGCTTTCAGAAATTCGAGTAATATTTTCTTTGCAAAAGTTTTTGACCAGCTCGGTGAAGATATAGTCCGGAACGAACTTTCAGAGATGTTCCACTTCGGAAACGGTTATGATATAGAATGTGATTTCGGGAATATTTCCAGCAGTATGGATATAACCTGTATGGACGATTTAAGAAGAAGTGCTTTCGGACAGGCTTATGTGCGTACTTGTCCTATGTTCCTTGCGTCATTGTGCCGTGAAGCTGTTTTCGGCGATATGGTCAGACCGTTCATGTTACAGAATATTGTCGATTCAAGCGGCGCACAGGCGGTACTGGCTGACGGTTCACAACCGTATGAAATAATAGCTTCTATTCCGGAAAATTGCCGGCAGGGTATCCTTGATGGTATGTATAGTGTCGGTGCTGATTTAGGTATCTATACCGGCGGAAACTACGAATTTTACGCAAAGACCGGTACCGCCGAAACAGGTGGCGATGATATACTTTATATAACAGGCTGTATGAAGAATATCTATGATAATACTGAAAGCTGTCCTATATATGAAAATTACGATAATTACAGTGATAACGGTTCATACATAGTAGTAATGCAGATGCAGAACCCAAGTGACTACGGCTTCAATTTTTCAAGTGAATCTTCATATCTGTATCAGGGAATTATAAATATACTCGCATATCAGTAAAATAAATACGGATTTCGTAAAAATATACGGAATCCGTTTTTTTATCAGAAATTATTGACAAACTGTAAAAAAAGTATTATAATATACTCAACAGAAAATTCGGTCATAAACTTAAAATTTTATATAAAGGAGTAACTTTTTTATGAAGAAAAAACTTAAAAAAGCACTGTCGATTTTATCGGCAATGACAGTATCGGCAGTTTCTATGATGTCGATAATTCCGGCATATGCTGAAAAAGATACGGCTACAAAAGCAACGACATTCCCATACACCATAGAGGGCGAAGACCTCGAAGGTGCGGAACTCTGGACATCTATCTATGAAAATCAGGTACCCGGTTACAGCGGTGAGGGATTCACATATCTTACCAGTGGTGCATTAAGTTTCAATGTTACTGTTCCGGAAGACGGTATGTATCAGATTAACGTAAGAGGTGCACAGATTCTCAGCGAAGAGGGACGTTTACAGACAATCGCTATAAATGGTGTTGAATACTCAAAGACCGTACCTTATTACAAGGAATGGAAAGATATTGATTTTGGCGTTGTACGTCTTAAAGCCGGTGAAAATGAAATATCGTTCCTGAACAAGTACGGCTATATGGCTATTGATTCCGTTACTGTTTCTGAAGCTGTTTTCCCTGATGTCACAAAGGCTTCAGATGTTCCATGTGACACCGACGCTACACCCGAAACAAAATCTCTTATGAAGTATCTGCACAGTGTTTACGGAAAAGGTATTCTTTCAGGTCAACAGGAAATTTACGGTGGTGGTCATAGTGT
>JAAVHK010000114.1 GCA_014799765.1 Ruminococcus sp. | reverse complement strand
GTGAAGAAGCCTCCAGAGAGCAGGAACGCATTGAACAGGCTTCAAGAGAAATCGCCTCTAGTGAAGAAGCGTCACGTCAGGCGGAAATTCTCGCACAACAGACCACTACTACAACTACTACTTCCACTACTACAACTGCAACTCAGACTACTGTTACAACCACTACAGAACAAGCTACTACTACAACTACCACAACAAAAATACCTGCTCCGTCGTCATCGGGATTCATATGGCCTACACCTGGCTATTATTACATATCAAGTCCGTTTGCACAGCGGTGGGGAACTATGCACGGTGCTATCGACATAGGCGACGCCGGTATCATGGGGGCAAATATAGTCGCTTCAAAATCCGGTACTGTCACATACGTAAACAACAGCTGTACGCATAACTACGGAAAATCTTCAAGCTGTGGTTGTGGTGGTGGTTACGGAAATTACGTAATCATTCAGCATGACGGTACATATACTACACTTTACGGGCATATGACTTCCGCAAATGTTTCTGTCGGTGACTATGTTCAGCAAGGCGATGTAATCGGAACAGTAGGTTCTACAGGCTGGTCAACAGGTGCACATCTTCACTTTGAAGTACGTGTAAACGGTACTAAACAAGACCCTCTCAATTTTGTAAATCCATAATTTAACACGCTGAACGCAAAAAAACAGGTACATTATTATGTACCTGTTTTCTTTTTTTCAACCTTCATGACCACACTACATATTACATTTTCCGCACCGCTTTTACGCAACAATACGGCAATTTCAGAAAGCGTACTGCCCGTTGTGGTTATATCGTCAATAAGAAGTATTCTCTTTCCGGAAATATTTTCCGTAACCTCAAACGCATTTTTAAGATTCAGTTTTCTTTCTTCCCTGCTCAGAGTTTTCTGTTCTTTAGTCTCACGGATTTTACGTACTGAACACCGGACAGGTTTATTTATTTCCGCCCCGATAGCCTCGGCAATAAGAAACGACTGATTATAGCCACGTTTCCGCCGTGAACTCTCCGACAGCGGTACAGGTACTATAATATCAATTTTACCTGATATACCGTTATTTTTAAGAACGTCCGCAAGACAAGCCCCGAATGCATAGGCAGAATTTCCGCAACTGCCGTTTTTAAGAAGATGTACCGCCGGAAGTATTTCCTTATTGTACTCAAATACCGCAAAACTTTCCGAAGCACCGTTTATGTGAAAACTTCCGGTATATGAAGTTATTTTTTCCGTACATTCCGTACAGAATCTGTCATTTCCGGCTATCAGCTCATTACATACCGGACATCTTACAGGGAAAAATAAATTTAAAATTTTTCTTTTTGTATAGTAATTCATTCAGAAATACATATAAAGCTGACATTTTATCATGCCGTTATAGAGTTTACGACGTTTATGTGCTTTCTTACCGAAAAAACTTTCAAATTCTTCATGCGGTGAGATGATATAGCCTGACTGTCCGCTACCTTTTCCGAAAACTTTTCCCATCTGACGATAAATATTTTCAGCTTCACGGATTTCAAGAAGTCGTTCACCGTATGGCGGATTACAGATAACTATTGAATTTTCCGGCTGTCTGAATTTAGAAATATCAGCCTGTTCAATCTTCATACGGGATTTTATACCGGCTTTCCGTGCGTTATCAAGAGTAAGTGCTACTGCTGAATCGTCTATATCAAATCCGACGGCCTCGAATTTTGCGGAACGGTTTACACTGTCTATAGCCCTTGTACGCTCTTCACGCCATACACTATCCGGAATACTTTCCCACTTTTCAGCCGAAAAACGTCTGTTTATGCAAGGTGCGATATTAAGGGCTTTAAGACCGGCTTCAATAAGTAGCGTACCACTTCCGCAGAAAGGGTCACATACTATGGAATCCGGACGCACTCTGGCTAAATCGACTATTCCGGCAGCGAGTGTTTCCTTAATAGGTGCGGAATTTGAATTACGTCTGTACCCTCTCTTATGGAGACCTGTTCCGCTTGTATCAAGATAGATAATTACGTTATCCTTTAGTATGCTGAATTTTATCTGTACTGTTGCACCGGTTTCATCAAACCATTCCACACCGTACTTTCCTCTGAGACGTTCAACGACTGCCTTTTTTATTATTGACTGGCAATCCGGTACACTATGTAATTTTGAGTTCAATGAATATCCTTTTACAGGGAAAGCATCTTTAATACCGATATATCTTTCAAACTCTATCGCCCTTACATTCTGAAATAGTTCCTCAAAAGTGACCGCTTTAAATTCGGCAAGTTCTATCATGACACGTTCAGCTGTAGAAAGACACAGATTAGCTCTTGCAAGTATATTATCGTCACCGGTGAAACTTACTTTACCGTCATTTACCTTTATGTTGTCTCCGCCTATTTTTGCTATCTCGTATTTCAGAACACTTTCCAGTCCGAAATGACACGGACAGCACATTTTTATTGAATTATCCATATTCTTCTCCTTATGAATATACCGGTTAAAATACATTTAACCGGTATATTTTGTATTCATATTTTCAAATTATTGCCAGTAGTCAGCACCTGTATTATCGTAACCGGTATCCCATGTACCACCGCCGGTATTGTCGTAACCGGTATCCCATGTACTACCGCCTGTATTGTCGTAACCGGTATCCCATGTACCACCGCCGGAACTGTCATAACCGGTATCCCATGTACCGCCACCGGAATAGTCGTAACCGGTGTCCCATGTGCTACCGCCTGAACTATCGTAACCGGTGTCCCATGTACTGCCACCGGTACTATCGTAACCGGTGTCCCACGTTCCGCTACTACTGTTATCAGTATAGTTGTTATTATAACTGTTGTCGTAACTGTAATTGTTGTTGTAACTGTTATCATATGTCGTGTTACTGCTACTGTTGTAGCTCGGTGTTATATAGTTATTGTAACTACTGCTACTGCTGTTACTATTACTGTTGCTGTAGCTTGTATTACTATAACTGTTGCTTCCGGCACTACTGCTTACTGCCGGATTTGAAACAACACCACTATGCGAACCTGTACAAACCGGTGCATTTGTTGATTTCCAGTAACCTGTTATGCCTTTACTGCAATAAGTTCCGGCAATCATTCCGCTTGACGGACACATAGGTGCTTCAATTACTGATTCTACAGGGTCAAAATCTGCCGGTGTATCAAGGAACATTGTATTTGCATATTCGCCTATTATGTTATTCCATACCTGTGCAGACTTGAAATTTGACGGCAGGCAGAGCTGATTATTATTATACTTATATCCGACTGTTATTCCTGATACAAAATCTCTTGTAAGTCCTACAAAAGCTTCGTCGTACCAGTTATCAGTAGTACCGGTTTTTCCTACAACTACTTTATTACTGAGTTTGGCGGCTGTACCTGTACCATTATCAACGACATTTTTCAGAAGTCTGTTCATAACCCATGCTGTCTCGTCGCTTACGGCGTAACGTGCATTACCGTCATTCTGATAGATTATTTCCTGTGTACCGTCTTCTATTCTTGTTACTATATGTGCGTCATTGAATACACCCTGATTACCATACGGGATATAAGCGTTTACGAGTTCTTCAAGTGTAATACCGTAAGTCAACGCACCAAGGGCAAGAGGTGCTATTTTCTTATCTTCTTCAACCAAGCCCATACCGAGATTCTTTGTACAGAAATTCCATACAGCTTCCGGTGTCATTGATTCGACAAGCTGTGCCGGTACTGTATTGAATGACTGCTGTAAGAAGTAGTAGACACTGTACGTACCATAGGAAAGCGTTTTTCCGTAGTTAGTAGGCCAGGGGTCACCGTTACCGTCTGTCATGATAGGAGCGTCACGGAATGTAGAACCCCAGTGAATAATATCATTTTCAAGGGCAAGTCCGTAAGCCGCTACCGGTTTCATTGTTGAACCTACCTGACGTTTTTCCTGAACTGCGTAACTCGTTGAAAGTGATGTTGTTTTTTCACCCCAGTCACCAGCGAGGGCTTTTACAGAACCGTCATAATTAAGTGCCACAAATGCTACGTGTGGCAGATATTCTTCTGCCTGACCGTCGCCGTCTATATCCGCCCAGCGACGTACACTGTCAACGCTTAACAGATTACCGAGGTCAAGGAATTTTTCTTCAACATACTTCTGCATAGTATCGTCAACAGTCGAGTAAATCTTGTAACCGCCCTTATTTATACGCCTGATAGCTTCGGACTGGTCAATGTTGTACTCGTTCATAAGGAAGTCTGCTACTTCATAGTACATAGCATCTACTACCCATGAATAAGCGGTCTGTTCCTGTTCGAGTTCTTCGGCTCTGTCCTCGGGGTGTAGTCTTAAATATTCTTCCGAATCAGTATATACAAGTTTTGTACTTAAATATTTCTGGTATTCGTCGAAAGTTATAGCACCATTCTTGTACATCTGATAGAGAACATAACGCTGACGTTCTCTGTTATTCGCCTTACCGTCGACGATAAGCCGGTTGTTATCGTTGTATGTCTCGACAAACGGTCCGTAATATTCCGGAGACTTCGGAATCGCCGCCAGTACAGCCGCTTCCGGCACGGTTATTTCGTCGACGTTCTTTCCGAAATATCGTATAGAGGCAAGCTGTATACCATTTATAGGACCGCCGAAACCGATATAATTGAGATATTCTTCAAGTATCTCGTCTTTTGTGTACGTCCGTTCCAACTGCATAGCCCTGAAAATTTCACGGATTTTACGTTGTGGCGATGTTTCCCTGTCGTTAGTCAGATTCTTGATAAGCTGTTGTGTTATCGTAGAACCACCCTGATTTGAGTCGTAAAAATGCAGGAACATATTCATAAATGCCGATAGTGTACGCTTATAGTCAACACCCTCGTGCAGATAGAAACGTTCGTCTTCGGTGTACACGAAAGCGTCACGGACGTGCTGAGGTATTCTGTCGATTGAAACCGGTATACGCTGGACGTCGGTTTTTACCCTGTTCAGTATGACTATTTCTTCTTTACCCTTGTCGTTTTTCTGAATACCGTAGAAATAAGTATCGCTACCGGCTTCCAGTTCCTGAAGTGTGACGTTAGTGGAATCGTCCATAAAGTCGAGGACGTAGACAGTTAATGCCGTCGCTACAATTGTACCGGTGATTACCATTACAAGAAACAGCGAAAGCAAAGTTGTTGAGATGACAGCCAGTAGTTTTTTAAGAATCCTCACTGGCAGACTTTGTTTTTTCTTCTTTTTACGTCTGCCGTCTGACTGTACATTGTTGTTAGTAGTACCCATTTTGTTTTCTTTTACCGTATATAACGGTGAAACTCCTTTCTGTTATTTGTATTCCTGAATCAGACAGAATGCCGGACTGTCTGAAAAAAGGTCTTAAAAAAAGCAGAATTTTTTAATTTCCGGTCAGATTGAACCGTCTTTTATATTATACCACATTTTTTTCCTGTTGTTAAGTATTTTTTGAAAAAAAACCGGAATTTGTATAATATAGCAAAAACAGACGATAATATTTACAGAAATTCAGTAAAGGGAGGTATTTTTTCATGGAAAAAATTTCAAACCGGAAAATATTTTTTATGATATTCGCTTCTGTGGCTACTGCCGGTGTACTCGTCATATGTACACTCGCACAGAGTGTACGGAATACCAAAATTCAGACAAAATTCGCCGTAAACGTTCCGGAAGTCACACAGCCTGAATGTATTGTACGTGAATATGACGGAAAAATAGGTGTTTTCCGTGGTGAAAGCAATACTCCATACAAAATCATAGATTATAATGTGAATCTTCTTTCGGATTATGACCGTCAGATAATTTCTGCCGGAATTGTCATGGAATCCGACGAGGAATTACGGAAATTCATTGAAGATATAGCAGGTTAAAATCTGCGGTTTTTCTTTTTTTTCCGGACTGAATAACCGAAATCGCCAGTTTTTCTGCCGAGTGTAAAATATTCGCCGTGTGCATAGGCAGTAAGTCCGCACTGTTGAAGATTAAGTTTTCCCTTGCTGTCAATGTACTTTTCGTCAACGTCAATGCCGACTATCTCCGCAAGAAACATTGTATGACTTCCTAACGGTTTGACTTCAGTGACACGGCATTCAAGAGATACCGGACATTCTTCTATAAGCGGTGCGGAAATTTTCTGAGCAGGTACAGCATGAAATCCGCATAGGCT
>JAAVHK010000113.1 GCA_014799765.1 Ruminococcus sp. | reverse complement strand
TATGAACTGGTATGACAATGCGATAATTTACCATATTTATCCGCTTGGTTTCTGCGGAGCACCTAAATTCAATGACGGCGGTGAAGTCGTTTACAGACTTGACAAGGTTCTTGACTGGATTCCGCATCTCAAGGAAATGAACGTCGACGCCGTATACTTCGGACCTGTCTTTGAATCCGTTGAACACGGTTACGATACTACCGACTACAAAAAAATTGACCGTCGTTTAGGCGATAACAATTCTTTCCGTAAGATATGCGAAAAGTTACACGCTGAGGGTATAAGAATTATTCTCGACGGCGTTTTCAATCACGTGGGAAGAAAATTCCCGCAGTTCGTTGACATTCAGCAGAAAGGACAGGGCTCAGGTTATTGCGACTGGTTTCAGAATCTGAATTTCGGCGGACAGTCTCCGTGCGGTGACCCGTTCTGGTATGAGGGCTGGAATGGTCATTATAATCTCGTTAAACTTAATCTGCGTAACGTGGGTGTATGTGACCACCTCATTGACGCTGTAAACTACTGGATTGAAGAATTTAAAATTGACGGTATAAGATTCGATGCCGCTGACTGTCTCGACTTCGATTTCATAAGAAGAATACACACATTCTGTAAGAGCAAAAAACCGGATTTCTGGTTAATGGGTGAGATTATCCACGGCGATTACAACAGGTGGGCAAATCCTGAAATGTTCGACAGTGTAACAAACTACGAATGTTATAAAGGTCTGTACTCCTCACATAACGACAAGAATTACTATGAAATTGACTATTCAATTAACAGACAGTCCGGTGCAAACGGCGGTATCTACAGAAATATAAATCTTTATACTTTCGTTGATAATCATGATGTAAACCGTCTTGCAAGTACCGTATCAAATCCGGCACACCTTCCACTGATATATACGCTTCTTTACGCAATGCCCGGTATACCGTCAATTTACTATGGCAGTGAGTACGGTATTCAGGGACGTCACGAAAACAACTCTGATGACGGTCTCCGCCCATGCCTGTATCTTCAGGATATGGAAAGGGAAAATACTTCACTTTATAATCATATTGTCAAGCTCGGCAGAATCTACAGAGCATATCCGGCTATGCGTACCGGTGCTTACGAAAGAATGCAGATTACAAACCAGCAGTTACTTTTCAGGAAAGTTCAGGGTGACCAGACAGTTTACGTTGCACTTAACCTCGCTGACTATGAGTACGAAATAAGATTCAATACACATCTTCCGGCACTCGTTGACGTGATTTCCGGAAAAATGATTCAGGTGGATAATGGTAATGCATATATAAAAATGCCACCGTTCACATCAATGGTTATTGTATCAGATGACATTGTAAACACTCAGCCCGAAACTACGCCTGTTCAGCCTACCGAAGAAGACAAGGACACTGAAATAGTAATCGGTGCGAGATACAGACACTTCAAGGGCGGTGAATACGAAGTAATCGCTACAGCACGTCACAGCGAAACTAATGAGGAACTCGTAATCTATAAGAACGTCTCAAATAATGAGGTATGGGCAAGACCGAGAACTATGTTTGTCGGAAAAGCCGGAGATGTAAGAAGATTCGTTAAACTTTGATTCAAAACCCACGCCGGAAATTTTTTCCGGCGTTTTTCTGAAAAATTTTGCAAAAACTCTTGACAAGCTGTTTTTTTTGTGATATAATGATGTCACCGCTTGTGAACAGGTATTCTTTTAAGTGATTCTGTCACACCTGTTACAGCGAGTTTATTGAAAAGGCAGGTGCGTAATATGTACGCAGTTATCGAAACCGGCGGTAAACAGTATCAGGTTAATGAAGGTGACGTTATCTTCATTGAAAAACTTACAGCCAATGCAGACGAAACAGTTACTTTTGACAAGGTTTCTGTTGTAGGTGCAGAAGACGGTATCAAAATAGGTACTCCTTATGTTGAGGGTGCTACTGTTGAAGCTAAGGTTATCAAGAACGGCAAGGCTAAGAAAATCACTGTTTTCACTTACAAGCCCAAGAAAGGCGAGAAGAAAAAGCAGGGTCACAGACAGCCTTACACTCAGGTGAAAATTGAAGCTATCAAGGCATAATCATTTATGATTCGTGCAGAGTTTTTCCAATCGGACGGGCTTTTAAAGGGTTTTGATATAAGCGGTCATGCAGGCTATGCGGAATCCGGTAGCGATATTGTATGTGCATCGGTTTCTTCCGCCGTACAGTTTGCCGTAAATATCCTTGATTCATTTGAATGCAATCCACATATAAACGTATCGGATAATTTAATAAGCTGTCGGATTACGTCAGCTGAAAATACTTCCGGTACTGTTCTTGAGGTTTTCAGAAATCATCTCGAATCTATCCTTGAAGAGTTCCCCGAAACTATTGAAATCACTATTTCGGAGGTGTAATTATGTTTAAGATTAGTATGCAGTTTTTCGCTCATAAAAAGGGCGTTGGTTCTACAAAGAACGGTCGTGACTCTGAATCAAAGAGACTTGGCGTTAAAAGGGCAGACGGTCAGTTTGTAAAGGCTGGAAATATTCTCGTTCGTCAGAGAGGTACACACATTCATGCAGGTGAGGGCGTTGGTATCGGTTCAGATGATACACTGTTCGCAACTGTAAACGGCAGAGTAAAATTCGAGCGTTACGGTCGTGACCGCAAGAAAGTTTCTGTTTATGCAGAACAGTAATTAAAAAGTTAATCCCGAGCGTGTGCTTGGGATTTTTCTTTAGAAATATCCGGAGGTATAAAATGTTCGTTGATAAGGCGAAAATAAAAATTAAAGCCGGTGACGGCGGTGACGGTGCTGTATCTTTCCACCGTGAAAAGTACGTCGCCGCAGGAGGTCCGGACGGTGGCGACGGCGGTCGGGGCGGTGACGTAATTTTTCAGGTTGACGATAATTTTTCAACCCTGATTGATTTCAGATACAAAAGAAAATACGTCGCTGAACGTGGTCAGAACGGCTCTTCCCGAAACTGTACCGGCAGAAGTGCTGAACCTCTTATTATAAAAGTTCCGCGTGGAACAATTATCCGTGACGCAAACACCGGCAGAATCATGGCGGATATGTCCACCGACGAGCCTAAAATTCTCGCACGTGGCGGAGCTGGCGGAAAAGGTAATGTCCACTTCGCTACACCTACACGACAGATTCCTAAATTCGCAAAACCAGGCTTCATGGGTGAGGAATTTGACGTTACTCTTGAATTGAAATTACTCGCTGATGTAGGACTTGTCGGCTATCCTAATGTAGGAAAATCAACATTGATTTCAGTCGTAAGTGCCGCCAAACCTAAAATAGCCAACTATCATTTTACCACACTTACTCCTGTGCTTGGCGTTGTCCGTGCGGACGAAGAAAAATCTTTCGTCATGGCGGATATCCCCGGACTTATCGAGGGTGCTGGCGATGGCGTAGGTCTCGGACACGAATTTTTACGTCACGTGGAAAGATGTAGGCTTATCGTCCACGTTGTAGACGTTTCCGGCATTGAAGGACGCAATCCTTGTGAGGATTTCGAGGTGATAAACGCTGAACTCGCTAAATTTAATGCGGAACTGGCAGAACGTCCGCAGATTGTAGCCGGTAATAAATCAGATATGGCAACCGAAGAACAGATAAAAAATTTCCGTCAGTATATCGAGGAAAAAGGCTTGCCTTTCTTCTGTATATCGTCGGCGACTACTAAAGGAACTTCCGAACTTGTGAAGAAAATTTCTGAAATTCTCGATACTCTCCCACCCATAAAGGAGTACGAACCTGAACCGCTTACACAGGCGGAACTTGATGACATGGTAGGCAATGGAAAGAAATTTGAAATCACGGTTGAGGACGGCGTTTATTTTGTCAAGGCACAATGGTTACAGCCTGTTATGCGTACCGTTGACCCTGAAGACTATTCTTCATTGCAGTATTTCCAGAGAGTTCTTATAAACAGCGGTATTATAGCGGAACTCGAAAAAATGGGCGTACAGGAAGGCGATACTGTAGACATTGAGGGCTTTGAATTTGATTATATCCGCTGATAAGCCAATGTCGGAACGTGAAGCCGGTCAGTATAGTCCGCTTTCCCTCGCATTCCTCGGCGACAGCGTTTACGATACACTTGTACGTGATTTCCTGCTTCGTCGGGCTAATATGCCGGTGGCTAAACTTCATACCGCAAAGATAAAACTTGTATGTGCGGAATTTCAGTCTTCGGTTTACGACAATGTAGCGGAAATTCTTACGGAAAAAGAAATTTCCGTCCTGAAACGTGGCAGAAATTCTACAGGAAACACAGTCCCTAAACACGCCGAAGCCGTCGACTACAGACGGGCTACCGCTATAGAATGTCTTTTCGGGTATCTGTTTCTTACTGGTCAGGAAGAACGCATATCACAGATTTTTAACGTCATTATTGGAAATGTTCTGCCGGAATTTTAAATAGGGAGTTGATTTGTTATGGAAAAAAATTCAGTTAAACCAGTAAAAAAAATAAAAGTCACAAAAAGTAAGAAGAATACCTGCCTGAAGTGTCCGGAAAACTTCAACAAGGGAATGTTTATCGGCTTTCTGCTTGGATTTTCAGCAGGTGCGGTAATAGTCGCCGTATACGACTACTTCGACGAAAAACACAGCAAAATCAGCAGAATCAAAAGAGGTTCGGACGCCGATTATTATTATAATACTACAGATTAAAGGAGCAGTTAAAAAATGTCAGGTCATTCAAAATGGAACAATATAAAGCGTAAAAAAGAAGCTACAGACGCTGTCAAGGGTAAAATCTTTACCAAAATAGGACGTGAAATAACCGTCGTTGTAAAAGAGGGCGGTGCTGACCCTAACAACAACAGCAAGCTCCGTGACCTTATCGCAAAGGCAAAGGCTAATAACGTTCCTAACGATAATATAGAACGTGTCATAAAGAAAGCCGCTGGCGGTGAGGACAAAAACAATTACGAAACTATGATTTATGAGGGGTACGGACCGAATGGTGTAGCGGTTATAGTAGAATGCCTTACCGATAACAAAAACCGTACCGCCGGTGATGTACGTCACTATTTTGACAAATTCGGCGGAAATCTCGGCACAACTGGTTGTGTATCATTCATGTTTACAAAAAAGGGAATCGTTATACTTGAAAATACCGGTCTCGACGAAGATACAGTCATGGAAGATGTTTTCGAGTGTGGTGGAGATGATTTCGACATGAACGAAGAAACAGTTGAAATCGAATGTTCACCGGAAAATATTAATACAGTCCGTGAGGGTCTCACCGGAAAGGGTTATAATATTCTCTCCGCTGAAATTGAACAGATTCCGGCAAATTATACAACCCTCACCGACGAGGAACACATCAAGAAAATGAACTTACTTCTCGAACATCTCGAAGACAATGACGACGTTCAGAACGTCTATCACAACTGGGAAATGCCCTCTGAGGAATAATTTAATATGATTTCAATCGAAAAAATTAAAACTGATAATGAACTCCGTGAAATAGCGGTACTGGCGGAAAAAATATGGCATGAATGCTTTGTCGGTATCATATCCGCCGGTCAGATTGACTATATGGTAGAAAAATTCCAGTCTTTCGGAGCTATGAAAAATCAGACAGAAACACAGGACTATTATTATATGGCAGTCCGGAACAACGGCTCTTTATGCGGATATATCGGCGTTAAACCCGAAAATGATGACCGTTTTTTCCTCAGTAAACTATATCTTCACGAATCCGCAAGAGGTATGGGAACAGCTTCACTAATGCTTGCGAAAGTCTTTGAGGAAGCACGGAACGCCGGTAAAAAATCGGTATATCTGACCGTAAACAAGTATAACAGCCATGCGGTTAAGGTCTATAAGAAAACCGGTTTTGTAATAATTGATTCCGTCGTGACCGATATAGGAAATGGTTATGTCATGGATGATTATATAATGGAGTACAAGTTGTAATATATCAAGTCTCTCTGCAATATAATTATAAAAAGTATTGCAGGGGGATTTTTTTATGAATTTTACGGAAATATTTCTGCTTGCCGTCGGACTTGCAACAGATGCCTTTTCTGCGTCGGTGTGTCAGGGAATAAGAATGCGGAAAATAAATCATACCGGAGCATTTCTTACGGCGTTGTTTTTCGGAATTTTTCAGGCGGTAATGCCACTTGCCGGTTATTTTTTAGGAAGTAATTTTGCGGAAATCACGGCACGTTACGACAGGTGGATAGCTTTTATACTTCTTCTGATTATCGGCGGTAAGATGATATGGGAAGCATTTTTTCCGGAAGACAGTTCTGACAGTGAGTATAAATTTTCTCTGAAAGATATTTTTGTATTGTCGGTTGCGACAAGTATAGATGCTATGGCAGTAGGAGTAGTTTTTTCTGCACACAGAACAGATATTTTTCTTTCGGTATCGGTGATAGGCATTGTAACTTTTCTGCTTTCGCTGACCGGTGTATTTATAGGAAACCGTTTCGGGAGCAGGTACGGAAAATATGCTGAAATTACCGGCGGAGCTGTACTTGTTTTCATAGGATTGAAAATGTTTCTGAATTAACATACGAAACGCAAAAAAACTGTCCGGAAATTCCGGACAGCTTTTTATTTTATTCAGCATCAAGCGGTAAATCTTTAACATCTATTAAATTTATACCGATTTTCTGTATAACGAGAGCATCAGCAGTAGTAACGCCGTCGCCGTGATAAGCTACATCAGCATTTATTTTTCCTGTTTCCGTCAGACTGTATACATCAGGATTTGAGAGGGATTGCATTATCAGAACGGCGTCTGATAAAGAAAGTTCACCGTCTTCATTGGCATCACCCCATACTATATCTTTGTTTTCCGTGGTAGTAGTTGTAGTAGTTCCGGTTGCAGATTCAGTTGTAGTAGTAGCGGTAGTGGTGGTGGTAGTAGTGGTTGTAGTAGTTTCAGTTGACTGTGTAGTTTTTGTAGTAGTAGTCGCCGGTGCTGTACCTTCTTCCCATACGGCAGTAAGGGAAATGCCTTTGCCTTCGAGGGCACCCATAATCATGTATTCAGTACCTACAGAGTAAACTTCGCCAGTGTCGTCGTCTTTCCAGCCGGCGAGATATTTTCCGTCCTGAGTTATGGTAGCTTCCGGAGTGGTTATGGTTGTATCGGTCAGACCTTTTATCTTTATATTAT
>JAAVHK010000112.1 GCA_014799765.1 Ruminococcus sp. | reverse complement strand
GTCATTAAGAGGTTTAACCTCAGGATAGAGAAGAGCCATAGAACCGTATGACATAAGAGCGTCACCATGGTGCCAGAATCTGTGTAACTTGTAGTAGTAGCCGTCTGTTGAACCTGTAGCATCATATTCAGCCTTAGCAGCCTGATACATTTCATCATTAGCATAGCTTTCACGGATAGATGAGAATGTTGCACCGTTTTCGAGTTTAGAACCGTCAGGCATTGTGCCGTGATAGTTAGCAGGGATATAAACTTCTTCCTCAAAGATTCTCTTGAGGTTTCCGTTGTGGTCTTCAAATGCGATACCGATTTCGTCACGTCCGAGATTCCACTGTGTGCTGAGGAGCTTGTTAGCAAGGTAGAGACCTTTTTCAGCAGTTGTTGAACCGTTTTCGTCTGTAGCGAATTTAGCGTCAACGCCTTCTGCCTTAGCGTAGTAGATAAGAGTATTACAGAGTGAAGAAATACAACCAACGTCGCCCATGCCGTAACCTGTAATTGTACAGTGAAGTTTCTGGTTTCCGTCCGGATTATAAGTACCGGTCCATGTATCAGGAGCAACACTGTAGTCTGTATCAGATTCACCCCAGTCAAGACTTGAAGGCATAGCGTAAGCCATTTCTACACCGTCGTCTGTTACATAGTCAAACTTCATGTTATCCTCGAACCATGCAACCCATCTTTCGATAAGAGCCTTGAGTGCTTCTTCGAGTGTGAGACCACCATATGTAAGACCCTTTACAGCTTCGCTTTCGCCGTTGGTCTTTACATAGTAGTAAAGTTCTGTAAGTCTCTGCATAGGCCATACCTGGTTACCGGTCCAGTGGTTAGAACCTGGGTCAGCGTATACAGGGTGCGGGAGGTAAACCATGTTATAGAAAGTCGGGTAACCTTCCGGATATTTTTCATAACGTCCTCTGTAGGAGTTTGTACAACCACCGGCGAACGGACCTTCAACAGACTGTAACCACAGATACATTTCAATCTGTCTCTTGAAGGATTCTCTGTAGTCTTCAACAGCTCCGGAAGCCTTCATAGCGGAAGCCATACCCTTATCATCAATAAGAGCGTAAGCAGCGAGTGGGTTCTGATAGAACTGGTGTGAGTGTGAAGCACCAATCTGCCAAGCCCAGTCATAGTTGCCGAGAGCACCGCCCCATGATGTATACCAAGCCATAAGGTAATGCTGACCGCCTTCGTCGCCGAGTTTGCCGGACTGACCGTCTGCCATAATATTCTGACAGCCGATAGCATGATAATATTTATCGAACATATCGTTACGGCACTGGTCACCCATTTTACCGGCAAGTGCTGTAACTTCGGAATTTTCTGCACCGAACTGGTTAGCAAAGTAAACAGCCTGAATAGCACGATCTTCAGCGTCAGGAGCGTTTGTAAATGCATACTGCGGAGCAACGTTGCCTACGCCGTTGAAGATACCCTTGATACCGTCGCTTGAGTTACCGTATTTGAGTTCTTCAAGACACGGATGCGGAACAGTTTCAAAACAGGATTCCTGTTCACCACGCTGGAAAGTATTGATAAATGTGAATTTACCACTGCCACCGCCGAAACCATACCAGTCATCAACGTCTGCGAGCCAGTGCATGAGGTAGTAACCGTTATCGCTACCATATGCAGACTTATAAGCATTGTAAAGCGGGTTTACAGCGTCCATACCAACGTTATTTGTAGGATATTCGTTAGGAGTATCCTTTTCTTCAGCTGTATCAGCCTTAAGTCTCTGCTGCTGCCAGATAGAACTGTATCTTACATCGCTTCTGCCTGCTGCATTTGACCAACCAGGGATAATAGCTTCCATAGTCTTCCATGCTTTAGCGAGGTCACCGGAAGAGCCTTCGATAGTACCGTTATTAACGAGGATATCGTGCATAGCTGCAACCCATGAAATATAGGACATAGCTTCTGATGTTGTTTCATGACCGTAGTCAGGAGCTTCAACACAGAGTGTTTCTACTGCGTGGTAAGGAATACCGAAAGAATCGCCACCGTTGTTCTGCTTGCTGAGGTAGCCGTTTTCCACACCATTGGTCATAACGTCGTCATAAAGAGATGCGAACATCTTAGCGTATGATTCGTTAGCACCGTTTTCAGTAGCGTACTTATTATCTGTAGCTGCTGAAGACATAGCAGGGATAACTGCTGTAGCTGACATTACGGCAGAAAGGATACCGGCTGTTAAAGCCTTGGTCTTTTTGCTTATCATAGAAATTTTTCCCCTCTCGTAAGATTTGATAGAATAATGATATTATGTATAATACCGGAAAAGTACCATACAATCCTCAGATAATGAACTGCCTGCCGGAACAGGCTTTTGAATACGGCTGTTCCACCGTATAGTGATATTATACCACTAAGGAATGTACCTGTCAAGAAAAACTGCTGAAAACCTGCTCCGGTGTCTGAGGAGCACAGAACAGGAATCCATTTTGTTCAACTCTAATTATATTCCACATTTTATCTTATGTCAACAGTTTATCCGATTTTAATTTTGTCAGAATAAATTTTTGTCGAAATGTACATAACACGGAAGTATTTTTTGTGCATTTTGCCTGTTGCTGAAAAGACATGAAATTTTTGAATATAAACATAATATTAACAGATTTTATTTTTTAATATAATATTTTCAAATTCATCTTATTTACAATAAACTTTCACATATTCCACACAGGAATGTTGTAATATTTACAGGTATTTTTACTATAGGAATTTTCCGTCAGAAACGTGTTTAAACCTGAATTAATATCCAGTTCATGATTTATTAATATTTCAGACATATTTTTCTGTCATAATAGGGTGATATACTTTTTATATTACCTGTTAAAATTATATAATGAAAGGAGAAACTCATGATTACTATTGAAAATCTTACAAAATTTTACGGTAACAACAGAGCCGTGAATAATATCAGTTTTACAATAAATGATAATGAGATTCTTGGTTTTCTTGGTCCTAACGGTGCAGGAAAATCAACCACAATGAACATGATAGCCGGTTATCTGCCAATGTCAGCCGGTACTGTCACCATCAGCGGTACGGACATTTCCAAAGAACCAGTAAAGGCTAAGGCAAAAATAGGCTATCTTCCGCAAGACCCCCCTGTTTATCCGGATATGCGTGTGAAGGAATATATGTCATTCTGTGCCGGTCTTAAACGTATTCCGCACGCAAAGAAAAAAGACGAAATTAAACGTGTTATGGAACTGCTCCGCATAACCGACGTTAAGGACAAGCTGATTAAAAATCTGTCCGGTGGTTATAAACGTCGTGTAGGATTCGCACAGGCTATTTTAGGAAATCCTGATTTCATAATCCTCGACGAACCCACAGTGGGTCTTGACCCTAATCAAGTCATTGAAGTGCGTAACATCATAAAGGATTTACGTAAATCACATTCTGTAATATTCAGTTCGCATATACTCAGCGAAGTAAGCGAGGTCTGTGACAGAGTTGTAATTATCAACAAGGGCAGTATAAGGGCTATCGATACCATAGAAAATCTTGAAAAATCTTTCAGTGCAACGTCTGTACTTCATATCAAGGTGAACGGCTCAAAGACAAAATCGGCATCTATCATAGAAATGACAAAGGGTGTCAGGGAAATATCCGACATCACCGAAGAAGACAACGGTATGTTCAGTTTCACCGCACAGCTTGAAAGCAGTAATGCCGAAGAAGTACGTCGTAATCTCATGGCGGAACTGATTAAGAATAAAGTCGATATTGCCGAAATATATTCCGAAAAACCAAATCTCGAAAACGTATTCATTGAGTTAATAAACCGTCCGGCAAAAAACGGCGGACTTATGGAACTGGTCAATGACATCATACCGGAAAATGCTTCCTATACCGAAGATAAAAAGGAGGAAAATTAAAAAATGTTTCCTATATACAAAAAAGAATTACAGTCGTTTTTCTATACGCCGTTTGCGTATACACTTACGGCACTGTTCATGTTGCTTTTCACGTATATGTTCAATATCCCGATAAGCAACATTGATTCAAGTACATTACAGTTTTCATTCACGGAAATTTTCTACAACGTAATATTCTACTTCATATTCCTGATACCTATCATGACAATGCGTACATATGCCGACGAAAGAAAATTCGGTACAGAAGTATTGCTTATGACATCGCCTGTCAGCGTACTTAAAATAGTACTTGCTAAATTTTTCGGTAATCTGACTGTATTCATGTTCATGATATTAGGCTCAACTATATTCCCTATCGTGACCGCTATAAATGGTGAGGTAGTAATCAGTCAGCTGATATGTGCTTATATCGGATTTTTCTGCTGGGGTGCTATGTATATCGCCCTCGGTATGCTTGTATCGTCGTTTACTGAAAGTTCCATACTTGCGGGTGTAATCGGTGAAATAGCAATGTTTATATTCCTGTTTATCGACGACTTCTCACAGACAGCTTTTATCTCACAGTTCCCGAAAGTACAGGAAATATTATATGCATTCGCCGCACAGCCTCGGTTTGCATATTTTTCACAGGGATTCATACGTCTTTCAGATATAGTATTCTTCATATCGGCAATAGTGGTACTTATTGCATGGAATTTCATTTCCATAGAAAAAAGACGCTGGAACAGGGGGTAATGAATCATGCAGAAGAAAAAATTTAATTTTTCCGGAATATTTGCATTTATAATGTCAATTCTTATATTGCTTATTGCAGTACCCATAAATCTTATATTCTCATATGCCGACAAGGTATACGATATGACCCCTAACGGCAAATACACACTCAATGACAAGACGGTTGAATTTCTTGACAGCGTTTCTGACAAGAAGATTGAAATATATTATCTTTACGAATACAGTCTGAGTGCGTTTCAGAGTGCTCCGGAATTTCTTCCGCTGTACCATACACTTGAAGAACTCAGCAAGCGTGACAATATAGAACTTATTTCATTCAATCCTGACGAAGAAGCCGACAAGGCACAGGCTCTTGACCCTACCGGCATTCTCGGAGTAAGTCAGGCTGATGTTTTCGTAAAATGCGGAGATGTTATAAAGAAAGTAGCTCATGAAAGAATTTTCCAGACTACTTCCGACGGTGTATTCCAGTACGCCGGTGAGGAACTCATTGCAAGTGCCATAAAAGTATGTACAAGCGGTTCACTTCCGACAGTATACTTTTTAAGCGGTCATGGTGAGAAGTCAATAAATGACACATATGCTACTTATGCCGATACCCTCAAGGCAAACAATTACGACGTTAAAGAACTTAATTTAGCACAGACCGGTGCAGTACCGGATAATACAGCTATAATATATATAGCCGGTCCTACACAGGACATCACTGACGACGAGTTCAGAATGTTAAGTGCATTTGCCGACAGGGGCGGTAGTATTGCCATATTTGCCTCACCGTGCGAGACTAAAGGACGTTTCAAGAATATTGACCTGCTCCTTGAAAAATTCGGTCTCGGTATGGATTACAACTACGTCACAGAAACTAACAGCGTAAACCAGTTACAGAACACAGAAGCAAAACAAAGTGATAACTACTTCCGTGTACAGTATACACCTTATACGACGGATTTCACACAGGATTTGACGACAGATATAAATACACTTATTAATCAGGGTACTTATATAGCCGGTATCTCAAATACAAGAAGCGTATATGAATATACTGATTCAACAAGTTATATCGAAAAATCCCCGATAGTTCAGAACATCATGGACGCTACTACTAACAAGTATACTACAAAAAGTGTCGCTATGGGTGGAGATTCCGAAACTCAGAAAGAAGCCGATGAGGAATTAAGTGCAAGAGATTTATATTTCGGTTACTACTCATACAATAAACAGACCCTCGGTAAAATGATACTTATGGGTACTACTGATATACTCGGTACTGAAAACCTTAACTTCATGATTTCCGGTACTCAATATCTTGCTATATTCTCAAATACATGGCTTTACGATACTGATATTGAAATGGGTATCGGTAACAAGTCAAACTCATATGATACCATGCATTTTGAAGACGCTCAGGAAGCAGAATCTGTATTAAGAATATTTGTTATTATTCCGGTAATCGTTGCAATTATCGGTGTTGCAGTATGGCTTAAAAGGAGATACGCTTAATGAAAAAAGTTATTATAGCAATGGTTGCATTACTTGTAGTCGCCGGAGGTTCTTTCGGAGCGTTTCTTGCGGTCAAGAACAAGAGCGACAAGGAAACTGAAAAACAGGTTTCCGAACTCGCTGAAAATGAAGTATTCAGTTTCGACAGCGAAAATGTCACGGAAATCAATTTTGACTGTCCGGACGGTCACTACAGAGTAGTATATGAGGACGAAACATGGAAACTCGATAACAATGAATTTGTCATAGACCAGGATTATATAAATACACTTCTTTATCTTGTATCGGATTTCACAGCTGAAACTAATTACGGCGTTCCCGACGATGCTAAAAAAGCTATGTACGGTCTTGATAATCCGTCAGAAACTATCACCGTTTCCGACGGTACGGAAAATTATACGGTATACGTCGGAAATATAACGCCCACAAATGACTACTATTATTTCATGGCTGAGGGTAAAGACAAGGTTTACACCGTAAGTTCATTACAGGGTAGCGTACTGAAAGCAAGTCGTATGATGTTGAAAGCCAAAGACCTCATACCATACGGCGATACAGATATAAAACAGATTACCGTAAAGAAAGACGGTGTAATAACTTATGACATAACATACGATACTGAAAATTCTGCATGGTCAATGCCGGAAGAATATTCTGAACTTCCTTTCGACCAGACTGCCGTTACTTCAATGCTTACTACACTTACACGTCTTGAGGCTGACCAGTTACTTGAAGAATACCTCGAAGATATGACAAAATACGGTTTCGACAAGCCCACCGCCGAAGTGTCTATAAAAGGCATTGACGGTACTGAAAAAAATTTCCTTGTAGGTGGACAAACTGACAATAATCAGACTTATCTTTATGTTCTTATGAAAGATTCCAATCAGGTGGCAAGATATTATACTTCTGACCTTAATTTCATAAACTACAGACCTCTTGACTTCCTGCCGGATTCGATTGCAAGTGCCGGAATATATAATATAAACGGTTTTGATTTCATTTTCGGCGATATACAGGATTCTTTCACACTCAACATGAACGACAGATTACTTGAAATGAATGGTAAATCTGTAGATATGGAAAATACGGAAATATATACCTGTTTCCAGAATTTCTATAATTCATTCACAACGCTCATCTTCACCGATACCGACGTTGAAGTTACACCCGACAATTCTGACCCTGTACTTACTGCAATATATCATTTCGACGACATGGACGACGTTAAAATTGATTTTGTAGATGCCGGTAACGATAAATGTTACATCTTCAAGGACGATATTTACAGTGGCGGTATAGTCGATATGGGTCGCCTGACCGGTAAAAATTCCGCACAGTCTTTCTACAGTTCATTCTGCGAACGTGCCGGAATAGTACGGACAGTAAAAAATAATCCGCTTACGGAAGAAGAATAATATAATAAAAAAACTCCCCTGCTCACCGGCGGGGGAATATGTTATATTATACTTGATTTTTCCAGAAAAATATGCTATAATAAACAGGAGGTCTTTTTATGTCTGAAAAGAATTTCAATGAATATTATATAGAAAATCTTAAAATACACGTTGCTGTGAACATACCTGAAAATCCGGTAGCTACAGTACAGATTATCCACGGTATGAGCGAACATAAGGAACGTTATTACGATTTCATGAAATTCTTAGGCGAAAAAGGTTTTATAACACTGACTGCCGACAACATAGGTCACGGAAAAAGCATACACCCACCACACGATTTAGGTTATATATGCAGTGAACACCCTGACGGTCTTTTAATGCGTACCGCCGGATATATCAATAAAATGCTTGCTGTCAGATATCCGTCAGTACCGCATTTCATGATAGGTCATAGTATGGGTTCGCTTATAGCAAGATGTTGTATGCAGTATAACAATACTGACGGAGTTATTTTAATCGGTACGCCGTGTTACAGCAGGCTTGCACCTTTTGCAGACCTGCTCACCTCTGAACTTGAAAAGAAACTTTCACCGGATTACCGGAGCAACATTATAAGTGAATGGTCTGAAAAATTCCTGAACAGAAATTTTGAAGATATGTCGCATTCATGGATTTGCAGTAATCCGGAAGTAGTTATGGCGTTCAATAATGACTCTCTTTGTAATTTCACCTATACATTAAGTGGTTATCAGGCACTTACAGGACTTATGAAACGTGCCTACTCACCGGAAACAACCAATAATCCCGATTTGCCGGTGAAATTCATTTCAGGTAAAGATGACCCCTGTATGTTATCGGAAGAAAAATTCTTTGAGGCTATAAAATCCCTTGAAAATGCCGGTTACAGAAATATAACCCATAAACTTTATGTCGGCATGAGACACGAAATTCTCAATGAAACAGATAAAATTCAGGTCTGGAATGATATTTCAGATACTCTTACATCATGGACAGAAAGGAAATTTTAAACAATGGATATTAACAAAACTCTTGCACAGGAATTTAATCTCAGACAGGAACAGGTTGACAATACTGTACAGCTTATCGACGATGACAAGACTATACCGTTTATCGCACGTTACCGTAAGGAACTTACAGGCTCTCTTGATGACCAGTTACTACGTGAATTACATGACCGTCTCATGTATCTCCGCAACCTCGAAAAACGCAAGGAAGAAATTTCAAACTCCATTACGGAACAGGAAAAAATGACCCCTGAAATAGAATACGCTATCAGTAACGCCACAACACTCGTTGAAGTGGAAGATATTTACAGACCTTTCAGACCGAAAAGACGTACCCGTGCCGGTATAGCCCGTGAAAACGGTCTTGAACCGCTTGCACTAATCATAATCGGACAGAATCCCGATACAGACCCCGAAACAGAAGCTCTTGAATTTGTCAGCGAAGAAAAAAATGTACCCGATACCAAAACCGCTTTACAAGGTGCTATGGACATAATCGCTGAAAATATATCCGACGACGCCGACATAAGAAAAAAACTTCGTACACTTATCGGCAAAAACGGTGAGATAACTTCCAAAGCCTCTGACCCCGAAAAAGAAAGTGTATACATGGATTATTATGAATATAAAGAACCAGTTTCCAAAGTAGCAAATCACCGTGTACTCGCTCTTGACCGTGGCGAAAAAGAAAATTTCCTGAAAGTTTCCGTACACATGGACGAATCAACCGCAACAGATGTAATAATAAACAAGTACGTCAAAAATAATTCCCTGTGCGGTGAGATAGTCAAATCAGCCTGTGAGGACAGTTATAAAAGACTTATTTTTCCGTCAGTGGAACGTGAAATACGTTCGGCAATGACTTCAAAAGCCAGTGAAGAATCTATAAAAGTATTCGCTTCCAATCTCAGACAGTTATTATTACAGGCTCCGCTGAAAAACAATGTAATATTAGGTCTTGACCCTGGTTTCAGGACAGGTTGTAAAGTAGCCGTTATAGACCATACCGGAAAAGTACTCGATACCGGCGTTATATATCCTACCGCAAGTTCCAAACAGAATGTAGCCAAATCCGCCGAAACTATAAAGTCACTCATAAACAAACATAATGTTACAATAATTTCTATCGGAAACGGTACAGCCTCACGAGAGACCGAAAATTTTGTCGTTGACTTACTGAAAGAAATTCCACAGAAAATAAGTTACATGGTAGTAAGTGAAGCAGGTGCTTCAGTATATTCCGCCTCAAAACTCGGTGCGGAAGAGTTTCCGGAATATGACGTTTCACTTAGAAGTGCCGTATCTATCGCAAGACGTTTACAAGACCCTCTCGCCGAACTCGTCAAGATTGAACCTAAAGCCATAGGCGTGGGACAGTATCAGCACGATATGCCACAGGCACGTATGAACGAAGCACTTTCCGGAGTGGTTGAGGATTGTGTAAACATGGTAGGCGTTGACCTGAATACAGCATCATATTCACTGCTGTCATACGTCTCCGGAATAAATTCAGCAGTAGCGAAAAATATAGTCGCCTACCGTGAGGAAAACGGCAGTTTCACAGACCGTAAGGAATTAATGAAAGTCTCGAAACTCGGCAAAAAAGCTTTTGAACAGTGTGCCGGATTTTTAAGGGTACGTGACGGAAAAAATCCGCTTGACAATACAGGCGTACACCCTGAAAGCTATTCCGCAACTACTTCACTGCTTAAGGAATGTGGTTTCACTCTTGACGACGTCAAAAACGGCGGTGTTCCGGAAATAGAAGAAAAAGCCGGAAATATCGGACTTGAAAACATAAGTACAAAATTAGGTGTAGGCGTTCCGACATTGACGGATATAATCGGCGAACTTAAAAAGCCTGGACGTGATTTACGTGACGAACTCCCACCACCTTTATTAAGAAGCGGTGACATCATGGAAGTAAAAGACCTCAAAGCCGGTATGGAACTTATAGGAACAATCCGTAATATTATTGACTTCGGGGCATTTGTGGATATTGGCGTACATACTGACGGTCTCGTACATATTTCGCAGATTTGCAAAAGACATATAAGACATCCTCTTGAAGTCGTGAAAGTCGGGGAAGTTGTAAAAGTCCGTGTACTTGACGTCGACGTAAAAAGAAACAGAATATCCCTCACCATGATAACGGACAATTTAATCAGACTCGACGACATAAAAGCCGGTACGGATTTTGACGGCATTGTTGATAGTTTTTCAAATTTCGGAGCATTCATTGACATCGGTGCGGAAATCAACGGATTTGTACATATTTCACAGATTTCACAGAAACATATAAATCATCCGTCGGAAGTCCTTAAAGTAGGCGACAATGTAAAAGTACGTGTAATTGAAGTCATGCCGGATAAGAAAAGAATTTCCCTCACTATGAAAATTGGTAATAATCCTGATAATCTGAAACCGTCCAGAAAACACAACAGAAAAACTCAGGAAAGAAACGTTATAAGCAATATAAGAAACAGCAGTTTCAGGATAAAAAAGAAGTAAAAAAAGGACGGTTAAACCGTCCGTTCTGAAATTTTTCAGGTTGTAAACTTTACCCCCGGTATATCCGCCATACTATGTGCGGAACTGTCACCATCTCCGGAAAGTTTAACCTCGTACTGTGATGCAAGAAGTATAAAAGGATTATCAAAATATTTTTCACTGTATTCGCTTATGACTTTATCGAACTGTCCGGAACGTCTGAGCAGGTCAGCTTTTAATAACATCATGTCGTCACTGTCATGAAGCGTACTGTTTTCTATTATGCTTATAGCCTCATTACGACATTCCGAAGCCGTTTCAGTATTTTCTGTATCGTCTGAAACCCATGCACCGTACAGATATGATTTCACGGATTCAGCGTAATCACGATTCCGGAGACATACAAGGGCTTTACGGACAAATCTTGAAACAAGTACGTTATCAGTCTTCAGACCGCCTAATGTAATATATTCCCTGCTCTCAAGATAACGTCTGTCTGTATCAAGCGGAGTTTCAAGAGTACC
>JAAVHK010000111.1 GCA_014799765.1 Ruminococcus sp. | reverse complement strand
TTGACGATAAATTCAGAATCAATTTTGAATCGCTTTACTTTAATAAGATGATGGATTCTATAGACGATACGGAAACAGGAGGTAATAAAAATGGCTGATAATATGAAAGGTCTTAAACGTACACACTACTGCGGTGACGTTACCGAAGTGGGTAAGGAAGTTGTAGTGGGCGGATTCGTAGACAGGATAAGAAACAAAGGCGGAGTTATTTTCATAGTCCTCCGTGACAGAACCGGTATTGTACAGTTGCTTTTCAATGATAAGTCTGACCCTGAAATCTTTGAAAAAGCGTCGTCATGCCGTGGTGAATACGTCCTCATGGCGAAAGGTAAGGTTGTAGAGCGTGAAAGCAAGAATTACAAGATAAAAACCGGTCTTGTCGAGATTTTCGTTGACGATTTACGCATACTCGCCAGAGCTCAGACACCACCGTTTGAAATAGTAAGCGATTCCAACGTAAATGAAGAGCTCCGTCTTAAATACCGCTATCTTGATTTACGTCGTGAACCTTTACAGAAAAATATAATGATGCGTCACGAGATAGCGAAAGTTACAAGAGAGTATTTCTATGAAAACGGATTCCTTGAAATAGAAACTCCCATGATGATGAAATCCACTCCGGAGGGTGCAAGAGATTATTTAGTACCGTCAAGAGTACATCAGGGTCAATTTTACGCCTTACCGCAGTCACCGCAGATTTACAAGCAGTTGCTTATGATTTCCGGTTATGACAGGTATATCCAGCTTGCAAGATGTTTCCGTGACGAAGACTTACGTGCAGACAGACAGCCGGAATTTACACAGATAGACCTTGAAATGTCATTTGCAGACGCCGAAGACATTCAGGAATGTGTTGAAGGTTTCATACAGCGTGTATTTAAAGAGGTCATTGGCGTTGAAGTCCCGACACCTCTTCCGAGACTTACTTTCGCCGACGCTATGAACCGTTACGGCACTGATAAGCCTGATACAAGATTTGGTTTTGAGATTCAGGACATTTCGGAAACTGTTGCCGATACTGATTTTGTAGTGTTCCGTAATGCTTTAAGTGAGGGCGGTACAGTCCGTGCGATAAACGTCAGAAACGGAGCAGGTATCTATACCCGCAAGGAAATTGACAAGCTCATTGAACACGCTAAGGGAATCGGTGCAAAAGGTCTGGCGTATATACGCTGGGCTGACGAGCCTAACTGTTCATTCAGGAAATTCCTGAAAGACGGCGAACTTGAAACAATCTGTAATGCCGTCGGGGCTGAAAAGGGCGATTTGATACTGATATGTGCCGATAAAAACAAGACCGTCCTTTCAACGTTAGGTGCGATACGTCTTATATGTGCGAAGAGACTGAATGTTATTCCGGAAGATAAATACAATTTCCTGTGGATTACGGAAATGCCGTTCTTTGAGTACGACGAAGAAAGTAATACGTGGGTTGCGTCTCACCACCCTTTCACAATGCCTATGGAAGAGTGCCTTGAATACCTCGATACTGACCCTGCCAATGTACGTGCTAAGGCGTGGGATTTGGTACTGAACGGTACGGAACTTTCAAGCGGTTCAATGCGTATAACCGATTTTGAGTTACAACAGAAAATGTTTTCTGCCCTCGGCATGACAGATGAGGAAATACAGGCAAAATTCGGCTTCCTCGTAGACGCTTACCGTTACGGTGCACCGCCACATGGTGGAATGGGTATCGGTCTTGACCGTCTCGCAATGATTATGTGTAAAGCCGATAGCTTACGGGATGTTACGGCATTCCCGAAAGTCCAGAATGCAAGTGAATTAATGTCTGAATGTCCGTCGGCGGTAGATGATGACAGCCTTTCTGTTCTCGGAATAAAAATCGACATCAAAGAATAGTTAATAAAATTAAATTTCTGAAAACTCTTGACAAAATGAAAATTATGGTATATAATATAATTACAATTTAATGAATTATTGTTTAGTAAAAGGTAATGGGAGCTGTCTGTAGGGACGGCTCCTGTTATGTTTTATTGCATAATTTCTGTAAAAATATCAATAATGTTCAATGGGGAGCTGTCTGTAGAAGTACGCTCCCCTTATGTTTTTAAAAAAATGAATAAAAGTCATTTTTTTGTAAAAAAACTATTGACAAATAAAATTTTTTGTGTTATAATAGCAAAAATGACTGATAGTCATTTTGTAAAAAGGGGGTGAAACTATGGCATCTGAGGCAGTAAACAAAATTCTGACCGCTGAAAAACAATCGGCAGAAAAGACGGTACAGGCACGGCAGACCGCTGAAAACATCATCACGGAAGCCGAAAGATATTCCGCTATAGCTGTACAGAAAAAAATCAGTCAGGCAATTTCGGAAATGGAAAAAATCCGCTCCGATTACGCAAAAAGACTTGAGGCCCATTCCGGACAGTCCGATAGCAGATATGCCGGAAAATCGGCTGAAATCCGTCTTAATGCTGAAAAAAACATGGAAAAAGCTGTCACGACGGTGATTGAAGAATTTTTCTGAAAGGGGTGATATAAATTGCCAAAACTTAAAATGAAAAAAATTGAATTAATAGCACTTCTCACCGACAGCAAGAAAATTATCGAACTTCTACAGCGTCGGGGAGTAGTGGAAATATCCCGAAATAACGACGGTCTCAACGGTATGAACGTTACGGCGGTAGTCGGTGAGTTTGAAAAATTCCGGAACATATCCGCACAGGCACTTCAAATCCTCAACAGGTATTCTCCGGAAAAAAAGTCGCTGACTGAAATTTTCGGGAGTAAATCGGAAATTGAAGTAGATAACTTCGGAAAAGGTGCCATGCAGTTGGAAAAAATTATGACCGTCGCCAATGAGATAGTAAAAAACAGTCAGGAAATTGAGGAATCCGGAAAGAAAATCTCACAGCTTGACCTGAAATGCGATATACTGAATCAGTGGGAAAATCTCGATATACCGCTGAATTTCAAGGGGACGGCTACTACAACCGCTTTCATAGGGTCTGTGCCGTCGGCAGTGGAAGTCAGTGAAATTCTTCCGGAAAATACGCACACTGAAATAATATTCTGGTCAAAAGAAATAACCGATATTTTCGTACTAAGTCATAAGGAATCGGCTGAAGAAACAGCGGATATTCTCCGGAAAATCGGATTTATACCTCTTTCCGAAACGGAAAATAACACGCCTTCGGAAATAATAAAATCCTGTATGGACGAACGCAAATTTTTAATAAATCGCATCACGGAACTTGAAAAGCATATCGCCGGATTATCCGAAAAGCGAAAAAGTCTTGAATTTGCCGTTGACTATCTGAGTATGCGTAAGGACAAATACAACGCCCTCAGCCTGCTCGGATTTACTGAAAATACTTTCGTACTGAACGGCTATATTCCGGAAAAATACGTCGATAAACTCAAAAAGGAACTCGAAAACAAATTCACGGTATATGTTGATTTTTCTGAACCGTCGGAAGATGACGACGTACCCGTACTACTCGAAAACGGAAATTTTTCCGCACCGGTGGAGAGTATCACGAAAATGTACGCCATGCCCTCTGAAACGGACGTTGACCCCACACCGATAATGTCATTTTTTTACTATCTGTTTTTCGGTATGATGCTTTCAGATGCCGGATACGGTCTTGTAATGCTTATCGCCACAACGATAATACTGAAAAAATTCAGGCTTGACAGTACCATGAAAAAAACTATGACTATGTTCAGAAACTGCGGTATTTCCACGATAATATGGGGTGCATTGTTCGGAAGCTGGTTCGGCGATATAGTACAGGTAATCGGACGTGAATATTTCAACAGGGAAATCGGCAGTATAGCGTTATGGTTTCAACCGCTTGATGACCCTATCAAATTATTGCTGTATTCTTTCGGATTAGGTATACTTCACCTGTTTTTAGGCGTGGGAGTATCGTTTAAGATGTCGTGGGATTCCGGCAGAAAACTTGACGCATTTCTTGATACCGTGCCGGTATATCTGACGATTATCGGCGTTGCACCGCTGGCAAGCAGTATACTTGTAAGTGTTCCGGCGATACTGAAAACCACAGGCACTTATCTGATGATTGCCGGAGTAGTTTTAATAATTCTCACGTCCGGAAGGTCTTCAAAGTCAGTTTTCGGGAAATTTTTCGGCGGACTTTATGCCCTATACAATACGGCTACCGGCTGGCTTAGTGACATTCTTTCATATTCCCGACTTCTTGCTTTAGGTCTCGCAACGGGAAGTATAGCCGGAGTTATCAACTTAATAGGTACTATGCCCGAAAATATGATAGTCAAGACGATACTTCTTGTGGTGGTCTTCATAATCGGACACACAGCGAATCTCGCTATAAATCTTTTAGGGGCGTATGTCCATACAGACAGATTACAGTTTGTGGAATTATTTTCAAAATTCTATACAGGTGGCGGACGTGAGTTCAGACCGTTCACCGCAGATACAAAATACATTACTTTCAGGGAGGATATTTAATTATGAACAGTATGGGTTTAGCACTGGCAATCATAGGAGCATCTGTTTCAGCACTTCTTGCCGGAATAGGTTCGGCGAAAGGCGTGGGATTAGTCGGAGAGGCTGCCGCAGGTGTGGTCTCCGTTGACCCCGATAAATTCAGTAAGGTACTTGTTCTTCAGCTCTTACCAGGTACACAGGGTCTTTACGGACTTCTTACGGCGATTTTAATGTTAAGCCGTATAGGAGTTATCGGCGGTAATGCCGTGGAACTCTCAACGGCACAGGGGCTTATGTTCTTAGGGGCTTCGCTTCCGATAGCTATAGTAGGTTTGTTTTCCGGCATAGCTCAGGGACGTTCCGCCGCCGCAGGTGTCGGAATAACCGCCCGAAAACCTGAACACAACGGAAAAGCTATCATAATGGCGGCGATGGTTGAAACTTATGCAATTTTAGCATTACTTGTATCAATACTTCTGATTTATAATATAGCAATCTGAGGGGGTGCGGAGATGTCAGGAATTGACAGTATTCTGAATGTCATTGAAAGTCAGCAGAAACAGACCGAAATTAATATTATCCGTACCGCTCAGGAAAAAGCGTCAGCTATCGAAGCCGACGGCGATAAAAAAGCAGAATCGGCATACAATGATTATATGAAAAAATCCCTCATCAAAGCCGAAACTGATTTCCGGAATGCCTGTAACTCCGTCGACGCCGGAAACCGTCGTAAGATACTTGAATGTAAGATTGAAATTATAAATCAGGCAACAGAAAATATTATAACCCGTCTGGAAAATCTTCCGGACGGCGAATATTTCAACATGATTTTAAGACTTGTACGGAAAAGACTTCACGACGGAACAGGCGAAATATTTTTCAGTAAAAAAGACCTTGAAAGACTTCCGGCAGATTTTCAGGAAAAACTTTCGGAAATTTCAGGCGGTAAGGTGAGAATATCGGATATTCCGGCGGATATTGATAACGGTTTCATACTGAAATACGGTCTTGTTTCGGAAAACTGTACGTTCAGGGAGATAATAGAATCCGGAAACGACAGAATAAAAGATATTCTCGCCGGTATACTGTTTGGTGGGTGATGTTATGGGTATAGATTATGCAAGTGCTGTGGCGGTAGTCAGGACTATGGAAAATTCGCTTTTCACAAAAAACGATTTGGAACAGCTTATTAACACCCGTGACAGTAAGGAATCTGAAACACTTATAAACTCGAAAAATGCCGGTACCCTTCCGGAAGTATGGGAAATGCTCCGGACTTTCGCACCGGAAAGCAAAGAACTTGAAATACTTCTTTACAGAAACGACTTCCATAATTTAAAGGCTGTCCTGAAAGCTATGGTTTCCGGACGTGAACCCGATTCGTATGTTATACAGCCGTCAAACGTCCGGACGGCAGATTTAAAGGAAGCGTTCCGGACTAAAAACTTCGATTTACTGCCGGAATATATCAGAGAGACCGCCACACAGGCTTACGGAATTATAACTACTTCCCTTGACGGTCAGCTTTTAGATTCGTTTATTGATACGGACTGTCTTAAAGCTATGCAGAAATCGGCTGACATTACCGGTAATGATTTCATGCGGAAATACGTTAATCTGATTACGGTCTGTGCCGATATTAAAACGGCTTACCGGTGCAGTAAAATGAATAAACAAAGAGATTTCCTTGAAACTGCCATATGCGGAAGTCCGGAACTTGACAAGGAATCACTTATAAGAGCAACTCTCGGCGGTACGGAAAATTTACTGTCTTTTCTTGGCAGTACGTCATATGCGGAACTCTCCGGACTGCTGAAAGAAAATCCGGCAAAGTTTGAAAAACGTTGCGACGATATGCTTATGGAGCAGGCAGAAACTTCACGTCTTCAGGCTTTCGGGATAGAACCCCTCATAGCCTACTATATCGCAAAAGAGGCGGAAATTAAAAATATCCGGATAATAACGGTATGTCGGGAATGCGGTGCGGATAAACTGACCATTACGGAAAGGCTGAGGAATTTATATGTATAAAGTAGCAGTAATCGGCGACAGTGCCAGTGTATCGGGTTTTGCGTCGCTTGGACTTTCGGTTTTCTGTGAGACAGAACCCGATAAAGTTTCGGGAATAATAAAACGTCTTGCGGAAAACGATTTTGCCGTGATATACGTCACTGAACCGGTGGCGGTTACGGTCAGCGGAACGATAGAAAAATATAAAAAAAATCAGTTGCCGTCAATAGTACTTATTCCGGCGATACGTGGCAATACCGGAGAGGGTATGCGGTCACTTCATGTGGCTGTTGAAAAAGCAGTCGGCACTGATATTCTTAAGAATTGAGGCGTTTTTTATGGGAAAAATAGTTAAAATTTCAGGACCTCTTGTGGTTGCGGACGGTATGCGGGATTCAAATATGTTCGATGTCGTAAGGGTGAGCAGTCAGAAACTCATCGGCGAGATTATCGAAATGCACGGCGACAGGGCTTCCATACAGGTTTACGAGGAAACCGCCGGACTTGGTACAGGTGAGGAGGTTGTTTCAACAGGTGAGCCTATGAGTGTTGAATTAGGTCCGGGGCTGATAGGCAGTATTTTTGACGGCATACAGCGTCCGCTTGACGATATTAAAAAAATATGCGGTAATTCCCTTAAACGTGGTATAGATGTACCGTCACTGAAACGTGACAGATTATGGAATTTCACCCCGGCTGTAAAGACCGGTGATACCGTAATCGGTGGCGATATTATAGGAACTGTTCCGGAAACTGATATTGTACTTCACAAAATACTTGTACCAAACGGAATAAGCGGAACGGTTAAAAAAATTACCGCCGGTGAATTTCATGTAGATGACGTTGTATGCGTAATTGATACCGGTAAAGGCGAATATAATCTGACGTTGTTTCAGAAATGGTCAGTACGTCGTGGCAGACCCTACAGGAAAAAATTATCTCCGGATATGCCGTTAGTGACAGGTCAGCGTGTTGTTGACTGTCTTTTCCCGATTGCAAAAGGCGGTGTGGCGTCTATACCGGGACCTTTCGGAAGCGGAAAGACCGTTACACAACATCAGCTTGCAAAATGGGCATCTGCGGATATAATCGTGTATATCGGTTGCGGTGAACGTGGTAACGAAATGACCGACGTATTAAACGAATTTCCGGAACTCATTGACCCACGTACAAATAAATCGCTCATGGAAAGAACCGTTTTAATAGCAAATACTTCCGATATGCCTGTTTCTGCCCGTGAGGCTTCCGTGTATACCGGTATAACCATAGCCGAATATTATCGGGATATGGGCTATTCTGTGGCACTTATGGCGGATTCTACATCAAGGTGGGCTGAGGCTCTCCGTGAAATGTCCGGACGATTGGAGGAAATGCCGGGTGATGAGGGTTATCCGGCGTATTTAGGGAGCAGGCTGGCACAGTTCTATGAACGTGCAGGACGTGTAATTTCAAACGGTACGGACGGAAGAGAGGGTACATTATCGGTAATAGGTGCGGTATCGCCTGCAGGTGGCGATATTTCTGAACCTGTCACACAGGCGACGTTGCGTATTGTAAAAGTTTTCTGGGGGCTTGATTCAAACCTTGCATATCAGCGACATTTTCCGGCTATAAACTGGCTTACGAGTTATTCATTGTACGTTGATTCGCTTGCGGACTGGTATAATAATAACGTCTCACCGGACTGGAATAAATTACGGTCACGGTTTATGGAGATACTTCACGAAGAAGAAGAACTAAAGGAAATCGTTAAATTAATCGGTATGGATGCACTGTCCGCCGGTGACC
>JAAVHK010000110.1 GCA_014799765.1 Ruminococcus sp. | reverse complement strand
TTTTAAGAATTTTGTTTTATAATCTCTACAGGATTAAGAAATCCCCCGATTCCCCTTTTATATTAATCTTTTATTCATTGCCGTATTCTCACCGGATACGGCTTTTTTTAATAAAAATATGATATTTCCTTGCGTTCACCGAGTTCTGTTATTCCCTTTTCAGAAACATAATGGCGTATATATTCACCAGTAAAAGTATCCCATATGAAAGTATGGAAAATATACTTTGAAGTATCGTAATATACATCTATACGATAATTTGCAAGATTAAATCTTACTTTCGGCTTCTTACCGCCTATCCAGTTGAAACACCACTCTGTATAACCATTCATAGAAAAAATTCCTCCTTTAAATTTAAAAGGTGACGGATGTGACCTATAATTACCTTTTTTATAACTTCTTTACAGTAGAATATATAATATATATATAATATATTACGTAAGAAAAAGTTTATAAAATGCATTTTATCCGTCACATAGGTCACCTGCTCTGTATATTTCATCTTTATATTTCATTTAAAACACCTCCTTATATAATAGTACCGGAAATTTTCTTATACAACGGTCTGCCGTTGAATATTAACAGAAAGTTTACATAATAATTTTAAAATTTCAATCTGCTATTGACATTTCCGCAATTTTGGATTAAAATATAATAGATAAACTAATCATGAAATGAGGTATTTTAAAAATGCTTAAGAACAACGAAAAAATCATGGATAAAATAGTTGACCTCTGTAAATCAAAGGGTTATGTATACCCTGGTTCTGAAATTTATGGCGGTCTTGCTAATACATGGGATTACGGTCCGTTAGGTGTTGAACTCAAAAACAACATCAAAAAGGCATGGTTAAAGAAATTCGTACAGGAAAACAAATACAACGTAGGTCTTGACAGTGCTATCCTTATGAATCCGCAGACATGGGTGGCGTCCGGACATATCGGCGGTTTTTCTGACCCCCTTATGGACTGCAAAGAATGTCATACACGTCACCGTGCTGACAATCTCATTGAAGATTTCGACGGTACAAACGTAGCCGGTTGGACTAATGAACAGATGTCCGCCTACATAAAGGAACATGAAATTCCCTGTCCGGACTGTGGCAAGCATAACTTCACCGACATAAGACAGTTTAATCTTATGTTCAAGACTTTTCAGGGCGTAACAGAGGACAGCAAATCTGAATTATATCTCCGTCCGGAAACCGCACAGGGTATCTTCGTGAACTTCGCTAACATTCAGCGTACCACAAGGAAAAAAGTACCGTTCGGAGTGGCACAGGTAGGAAAATCTTTCCGTAACGAGATAACCCCCGGAAACTTCATATTCCGTGTACGTGAGTTTGAACAGATGGAACTTGAATTTTTCTGCAAACCTGGTACAGATTTGGAATGGTTCAGTTACTGGAGAAGCTATTGTAAAGACTTCCTGTTAAGTCTCGGACTTAAAGAGGAAAATATAAGACTTCGTGACCATTCACCTGAAGAACTCTGTTTCTACTCGAAAGCTACCACAGATTTTGAATACCTGTTTCCGTTCGGCTGGGGTGAACTATGGGGTGTCGCTGACCGTACAGACTATGACCTTACACAGCATATAAATACAAGCGGAAAATCCCTCGAATACTTTGACCCCGAAACAAATGAAAAATATATACCGTATGTAATAGAGCCTTCTCTTGGCGTTGAAAGACTTTTCCTTTCGATAGTAACAGAGGCTTACGACGAGGAAGAACTCGTAACAATCGACAAGAACGGTAAAGAAAAACGTGAAATCCGTACAGTAATGCACTTACATCCTGCTCTCGCACCGTTCAAATGTGCGGTACTCCCTCTTGTAAAGAAACTTACTCCGAAAGCTGAGGAAGTTTTTGAAATGCTCTCGAAAAAATTCATGTGTGATTTCGACGAAACCGGTACAATCGGAAAACGTTACCGCCGTCATGACGAAATCGGTACACCTTTCTGTATAACTTACGACTTCGATACACTCGAAAAGGACAACTGTGTAACAGTCCGTGACCGTGATACTATGGAACAGGAACGTGTTAATATAAATGACCTCGTGGCATATCTTGAAAAGAAAATTGAATTTTAATCCGGTAGGGACGGTCTGAACCGTCCCTTTTGATGATAAAAGAAAAAAAATTCAGAAATTACCGCTTTATTTTTGCAGAAAAATATAGTATAATATTTAAAACGGAATTTTTTAAGAAACGGAGACTGAAAAATGAACAGAAAATTTTCTCTTGGTATAGACATAGGGTCTACAACCGTAAAGACTGTCATTGCAGACATCGACGGCAATATTATATATTCAAAATATCAGCGACATTTTTCAAGGGTCAGGGAAACCGTCATTGACCAGCTTAAAATAATACGTTCCGACTATCCGGAAGAATTATTCACAGTATGCATAACAGGTTCAGCCGGATTAGGTCTGGCAGATTCCGCCGGAATACCTTTTGTACAGGAAGTCCACTCGGCATTTTTAGCGGTACAGAAAAAATTCCCTGATGCCGATTCCGTCATAGAACTGGGCGGAGAAGATGCTAAAATAATTTTCCTGACAGGTGGCGTAGAACAGCGTATGAACGGTTCATGTGCGGGCGGTACGGGAGCTTTCATAGACCAGATGGCTACACTACTCGGAGTTACTGCCGACGAACTCGACGCCCTTTCAATGCGTTCACAGAAGATATATCCTATAGCTTCACGTTGCGGAGTTTTTGCGAAATCCGATATACAACCGTTACTTAATCAGGGTGCAAGGCGTGAAGACATTTCCGCCAGTATTTTTCAGGCAGTCGTTGACCAGACTGTTTCCGGACTTGCACAGGGGCGTACAATTGAGGGAAAAGTTTTATTCCTTGGCGGACCGTTATTTTTCCTTAAAGGACTTAAAAAAGCATTTGTGCGTACACTCGATTTAGATGAGGAAAATGCCATATTTCCGGAAGAAGCCCCGATTTTTGTGGCTTATGGCTGTGCATTGTATTCCGCAACTTCCGGAGACTATCTTACGGCAGGGGAAATAATTTCAAAAATAAGTACCGCAAAGGCTTCCGACGGCATAGTTACCGGAAAACCGTTGTTTTCCTCGCATTCTGAATACGACGACTTCATAGAACGTCACCGTAAATTTGATTTAGGTTACGCCGATATACATAAATACAAGGGTAATGCATATTTAGGTATTGACGCCGGTTCTACAACTACAAAATTAGTCCTCATCACCGAAGACGGCAGAATTTTATACCACCACTACTCGTCTAATTTAGGACAGCCTCTTGATAAAATCGTAAAGCAGATAAAAAATATATATCGTGAAATGAATCCGGATATAAATATAAAAGCCTCTGCTGTGACCGGTTACGGTGAAGACTTAATAAAAGCCGGTCTCACCGTGGATTTCGGCATAGTCGAGACAGTAGCACATTTCAAAGCGGCGGCGTTTTTCTGTCCGGAAGTCGATTTCATTATTGACATAGGCGGTCAGGATATAAAGTGTTTCCGGATAAAAAATCACAGTATCGACAGTATCATGTTAAATGAAGCCTGCTCCTCGGGGTGTGGTTCGTTCATACAGACGTTTGCTATGGCACTTGGTTATGATATTTCCGAATTTTCAAAACTCGGACTTTTTGCGGAACACCCTGTAGATTTAGGGTCAAGATGTACAGTTTTCATGAACAGTTCCGTAAAGCAGGCACAGAAAGACGGTGCAACCGTTGAGGACATTTCAGCCGGTCTGTCGATGTCGATAATAAAGAACGCCATATATAAAGTAATCCGTGCGAACTCACCGGACGAACTCGGTAAAAATATAGTAGTACAGGGCGGAACTTTCCTGAATGATGCTGTACTGCGTTCATTTGAGATGGAAACCGGCAGAAACGTCATAAGACCGGCAATTTCAGGACTTATGGGAGCGTTTGGCTGTGCATTGTACGCAAAGGAAAAACAGACCGCTGAAAAATCGTCACTGATTTCACAGGAAGATATTGAAAAATTTACATATACATCACGTTCAACACAGTGTCGGGGTTGCACCGCACATTGTCAGCTTGATATAATAAACTTCGGTAAAGGACGGCGTTATATATCAGGAAACAAGTGCGAAAAGGGTGCAGGAAATCCGAATAAAAACACCGTTCCGGACTTGTTTGAATACAAATACGACAGCATAATAAATACGGTAAAGAAACATCAGCCGAAACGCCCTGTAGGTACAGTAGGATTTCCGCTTGCTTTAGGATTCTATGAACAGTTACCTTTCTGGCATATGCTTTTCACGGAATTAGGCTTTAAAACAGTCGTTTCAGACGAAAGTTCCCGAAGTATGTACTATCTCGGACAGCATACAATACCGTCAGATACAGTATGCTATCCGGCGAAACTCACACACGGACACATTGAAAATCTCCTTGACAAGAACGTTGATTTTATTTTCTATCCGTGCATGAGTTACAATATCGACGAGGGACACAGCGACAATCATTTCAACTGCCCTGTAGTAGCGTATTATCCGGAATTACTGATTGCAAATAATCCACGACTGAACGAAAATAATTTCATACACCCTTACATAGACCTTAATGTAAAGAAAAACGTTGAAAAAGTCCTGAAAAAATGTCTGAAAGGGTATAACTTAAGATGTCGTATACCTGTTGCAGTGGAAAAGGCATACAGGGCTATGGAACGTCACAGAAACGATATAGCTTCACAGGCGGAAAAAATAATATGGCAGGCACGTGCCGAAAAACGCAATATAATAGTAGTCGCCGGAAGACCCTATCATGTAGACAAAGAAATAAATCACGGAATAAACAAGTTAATAAAAAGTCTCGGTATGGCGGTAATAACGGAAGACAGCGTTTCTGCACTCGCTGAAACACCACATCTTAACGTCCTGAACCAATGGACTTATCATTCAAGACTTTATAGGGCTTCTGAATACGTCACACACCAGCCTGATATGCAGTTAGTACAGCTTATTTCATTCGGTTGCGGTATAGACGCAGTAACAGGCGACGAAGTCCGTAAAATCCTTGAAAGCAAGGGCAAATTATATACACAGCTTAAAATCGACGAGATAAATAATTTAGGTGCGGTACGTATACGTCTGAGAAGTCTTGTCGCTACTATGGAGGTATAATATTATGTCAGCTAAATTCACGGAAGATATGATAAAAACCCATACTATACTTGTACCTGATATGCTCCCGATACATTTCAGACTGATTATAAGTATTTTCGAGGCAGAAGGCTATCACATGGAACTGCTCCGGAATGATTCACGGGCAGTAGTGGACGAGGGCTTGAAAAACGTCCATAATGATGCCTGTTATCCGGCATTACTGGTAATAGGACAGTTTATGGACGCTCTTAAAAGCGGTAAATATGACCCCGATAAAACAGCACTCATGATTACGCAGACCGGCGGAGGTTGCAGGGCTTCAAACTATATACATCTCTTAAGAAAAGCAGTAGACAGGAATTTTCCGCAAGTACCGGTAGTATCATTGAATTTCAGCGGACTTGAAAAAGACAGTGCATTTAAAATCACTGCCGGAATGTTTCTGAAAATGATATACGCCGTAATGTACGGAGACCTGCTCATGACGTGTTACAACAAATGCCGTACTTACGAACTTAATAAAGGCGATTCTGAAAAGATACTTTCAAAGTGGGAAAAACGTATCGGAAATATGTTCCGGAAAAACAGTAAATTTTTTCTTAAACTCGAAAAGATAAGTACGGATATTCTTGACGATTTCGGCGACATAAAGTTAAGTGACAAGAAAAAAATCCGTGTGGGAATAGTCGGGGAAATTTACGTCAAGTACTCACCGCTTGCAAACAATCATCTTGAAGATTTCCTCATTTCAGAGGGTTGCGAACCTATTGTACCGGCACTTCTCGACTTCGTAATGTACTGTGCTTCCGGTACTTTCAACGACGCTAAAATATACGATAACGGAAATATAAATTCAGGTGTTTACTACATCGGCTATGAAATAATGTATCATTTTCAGAAAAAACTTATTAAAATTATGGAAAAACACGGTAAATTTGAACCGTTCCATGATTTTGAACATCTCCGGAAACTTGCCGATAAATACATAAATCAGGGTGTCGTAATGGGTGAGGGCTGGCTTATTCCGGCAGAAATGGGTGCATTAGTACAATCCGGTGTACAGAACATCATATGTACCCAGCCTTTCGGGTGTCTGCCTAATCATATTGTTGCAAAAGGAATGTCAAGAGCCATAAAACAGGATAATCCCGAAGCCAATATAGTTGCCGTCGACTATGACCCCGGAGCAACACGTGTAAATCAGGAAAACCGCATAAAACTTATGCTCGCCAACGCAAAAAGGTAGTTTATTATGATTAAAAACAGAAAAGGCGAAATTATCGCCGAAAACAAGGAACAGAACAGGATTCTCACAAAACTTTACGGAACAACAGGCGGAAGAATAGTCCTGAAATTCCTGATTATGCCGGTAGTTTCGCATACAGTCGGAAATTTTATGGATTCGCCGTTTTCGATACCGTTTATAAAGAAATTCATAGAAAAACATAATCTTGATACTTCCGATTACGTCATGAAAAAATTCTATTCATATAACGAATTTTTCACACGCAGAATCCGAAACGGAAAACGTGTCATTGACTACAATGCGGACCACCTTATAAGCCCGTGTGATTCAAAACTTTCGGTATACAGAATAAACCGTGACAGTATTTTCAGGATAAAGGATTCACTTTACAGGGTTTCGGATATGCTTGCAAATGAATTTCTTGCACGCCGTTATGACGGTGGATACTGTTTTATATATCGTCTTGAAGTCGACGATTATCACAGATACTGCTATATTGACGACGGTTCAAAAACCGGAAATGTCTTCATTCAGGGCGAACTGCATACAGTAAATCCGATAGCACTGAAACATTACAATATATATAAACGTAACAGTCGGGAATATACCGTACTTCATACCGATAACTTCGGCGATGTGGTACATATGGAAGTCGGTGCAATGATGGTAGGCAGAATATGCAATAATCACGGAGAATACTGTTTTTCCAAAGGTGAAGAAAAAGGAATGTTTAAATTCGGTGGGTCTACGATAGTACAGTTGTTTGAAAAAAATACCGTCCGTCCGGATACTGATATAATAAGAAACACAAGAGCAGGTTTTGAAACTGTTGTACATTACGGCGAAAAAGTCGGAAAAGCATTCTGATTACAAAAAAATTACGGAGTATTTTTAAAAATAAATACTCCGTTTTTTTACAGATTTTAAACTGCCTGTGCATTTTCAGATAAATTGTTTCTTTCAAGATTGGTCTGTACTTCGTCGGAAACTGCTACTTTTTCTATATCCGCACCAATCTGACGTAATTTTATCTCCATACTGTCGTAACCTCTTTCGATATGGAAAATATCTTCAATTTCGGTAACGCCATTTGCGGCAAGTCCGGCAATAATCAATGCTGCACCTGCTCTGAGGTCACACGCCTTGACCGGTGCACCGTTAAGTCTGCCGGTACCCTCTATGAGTGCTACAGAACCGTTCACGGTAATATCAGCACCCATACGCCTCAGTTCGTCGACGTACCCGAAACGCTTGTCCCATATGCTTTCCGTAACTATGCTTGTACCGCTTGCAAGTGTAAGAAGTGTAGCAATCTGAGGTTGCATATCAGTCGGAAATCCAGGGTGTGGCGAAGTCTTTACGTTTACTTTTACAAGTGGTGCGTCTTCTTCAACCCATACTCTCATGCTGTCGTCGAAAGATTCGATATTAACGCCGATTTTTTCGAGTTTTTTTGTTATGGATTCAAGATGTTTAGGAATGATGTTTTTCAATAAAACGTCGCCTTTGGTAGCGGCAGCGGCAATCATGAAAGTACCGGCTTCAATCTGGTCAGGTACTACTGAATATTCAGTACCATGCAGATAATTTACGCCACGGATTTTAATAACATCCGTACCGGCTCCCATGATGTTCGCACCCATAGAGTTGAGGAAGTTAGCTAAATCAACTATATGAGGCTCTTTGGCGGCGTTTTCGATAATCGTCAGACCCTCCGCCTTTACCGCCGCTAACATAGCGTTCATAGTAGCACCGACGGTTACGACGTCGAAGAAAATCTGATTACCTGTCAGTTTCTGTGCTTTAAGGTCAATCATGCCCTGACTTAAAGTATAATCCGCACCGAGTATGGAAAATGCTTTAAGATGCTGGTCAATAGGTCTGTCACCGAGCGGACACCCCCCCGGCATTGAAACTCTTGCCTGATTGTACTTTCCGAGCAACGCACCGAGGAAATAATATGAAGCTCTCATTTTTTTGGCGGTTTCATACGGAACACAGAATTTTTTTATAGTAGTAGGGTCAATTCTGTACTTGCAGGTATCAAGCCTTGAAACTTCCGCACCCATTTCACGCAGAATTTTAAGACTTATTCTTACGTCGCTTATGTCGGGTACATTGTCGATAATACATGGCTGGTCTGAAAGAATGACCGCCGGAAGTATTGCTACTACTGCATTTTTCGCACCGCTGATTATCACTTCACCGGCAAGACGGCGACCACCCTTTATAACAAATTTATCCAATATAAACTCTCTCCTTATCTCAGGAAATTTTTTCTCTGCTCCTGTTCTACACAAGCAGGAATATATATAAATTAAATTATATAACTTAATTATTCAAGTATCTCACCGGCTGTATCGTCAGAAACGGTATCGTCTGTTGCGGTATCGTCCGGAGCAGGTGAAATTCCCTCATAGTCGGAAAGATTCCACTTGACACCGCTACCGTCGTATTCGCCGACTTTCATGGATTCTATTATGACATCTTCAAATGGTTTATCATTTTCGTCGGTTGTAACCTGCTGGACTTCAAAAATAATGTCAAGACCGTCATATACCTGACCGAATACAGTATAACCGCCGTCAAGGAACGGTGTACCGCCGTTTGTTTTATAGATTTCCTTAGCTTCATCAGTGAAACTGTAGCCGTAATTTTCGTAAGCGGAAAGGCTTTCGTCGTCATAGACCTCACCGGTCACGATAAAGAACTGACTTCCGTTAGTGGACGTTGCACCGCTGTTGGCGTATGAGACCGCACCGGCACAGTGTATAAGATGTGCATCTGTACCGCCTTCAAACTCACCGCCCCATATGGATTCGCCACCACGTCCGGTGCCTTCAGGGTCACCGCCCTGTATCATGAAATCGTTTATGATTCTGTGGAAAGTAAGTCCGTCATAGTAACCTTGTTCGGCAAGTCCGAGGAAGTTTTCTACACCCTTGTCGGCGTATTCCGGAAACAGACGTATTTTTACTTCGCCATAGTCTTTTAAAGTCATGCTTACTATCTTGTCGCCTATTTCAGGTTCAGTGAAATTCTTTACAGGAACTTGTTCAACCGGAAGTGTTTCCTGTTCAGCTGACTGTACGTCATAACCCTCATAGTCGGTAATGTACCAGTTGAGGTCTTCACCGTTGTACTTGTCGACGGTTACGGAATCTATAATAACATCTTTCATAGGCTTGTCGTTGCCGGTATCAGTAGTGACATTCTGTATCTGGAAAATAATATCGAGACCGTCAAAGACCTGACCGAATACAGTATAACTACCGTCAAGCCAAGGAGTACCACCGGCTGTAGTGTAGATAGCTTTAGCTTCGTCGGATATATTATAACCGGCGTCCTTGTAGTAATCAATATCGCTTTCGGAACATACTGTACCGGTTACTATATAGAACTGGCTTCCGTCAGTAGATGTCGGAGGTGCATCGCTACCAGGTAACGAACCGCTGTTAGCGTAAGCCAATGCACCGGCACAGTTAATGAGATGAGGGTCAGTACCGCCATCGAATTTACCGCCCCATATGGATTCGCCACCCGTACCGTTACCGTTAGGGTCACCGCCCTGTATCATGAAATCCTGTATAACTCTGTGGAAAGTAAGTCCGTCATAGTAACCTTTTTCGGCAAGTCCTATGAAGTTTTCAACGCCCTTGTCAGCGTATTCCGGAAACAGTCTTATTTTTACCGCACCATAGTCACGGATATTCATAGTAATTATGGTATCGTCTTTCTGAGGTGCTGTAAAATTAGCAATTGATACATTTGATTTAACTGTATCGTCTACAGATTCGAGACTTGAATTTTCAACGATTTCAGCTTCTTTCCCGCACGAAGAAAAAACGCTTGTAATCGTGAATGTACAGACAAGTACAGCCAGCATTTTCTTTAACATAAATTCTTAACTCCTATTCAAAATGATAATTGATTTGCTTATTAATTATACAACATAATTTTTTATTTGTAAATAGTTTCCGGTTAAATTTGTAACAATATGTCAAAGACACCGGAAAAACATATAATTTTTTTACTGAAATGCCGTAATTATTCACCGGAATATATATCAGTTTTTGCGGAAATAATCATAATATCTTCATTCGGGATTTTATAGTAACCATTATCAGTGGATTCAAGTGAGGCGAGTTTTTCAACAATGTCAAGACCCTCATAAACCTGTCCGATAACGGTCATCTGTTGTGAAAAATTCGGAATACCGCCATTTTCAATAAACGCTTCAACAAGTTCCTCACTTGTATCAGATGCCCTGAACTGTTCTTTTAATTCGTCGGTAAATTCGATAGTATTCAGGAAATTAAGACGGCTTCCGCAATAGTAAGTACCACCACCGAGAAGCATTTCCTTGAAATTTCTGTCAAAATCTGTAGTAGCACAGCAGACAGCCCCCTTGAAAGTCCATAAATCCTGACTTAATTCACGAGGTATTCTTTCGTGCCTGTCTCCGTGTAAATATTCGCCGTCTTTCTGTTTTGAACCGGCAGAAGAATATACACCGCTTTCGGAGTTATAGAAATAAGTTCCGTCATAGTAACCGCTGTCGACAAGTTCGGTAAAATTTGCAACTGCTTCAGGTGAGTATTCCGGATATAACACAAAACGTATCTCACCGATAGAAGTTTCAAAAATTGCAATCGGGTCACCGTCTTTTACGCCGTCAAGCTGTACGAGATTAAGATTGTCAAGGTCAATGGTTACATAAGTATCATTGTTTTTCCGTACCTGCTCAAGAATCATCATTCCGAGTGTAAGAAGTCCGGCAATGACTATCATAATAATAAGAGTTTTAGTAAAGTTTTTGTTTTTGTTGTTATGCATACTGATTTCCTCACAAATTATTTTAAAGTACCATATAATATTATACATAACATGATATAATTTGTCAAGTCAGTTCACGGGTTATGTAAAGTTATTATACGCAGACCGTATAAAATTATTTATAAAAAAAAACCGCCGGAACGGTTTTTTTTTAGAATCAGAGTTTTTTCTTTTCTTCCTCTATAATACGGAGCAGGTCATCAACGGTCATGTCAGAAACATTGCGTTTGCGTCGACTTGTTTCAGAACGGTTTAAAATGTCGGAAATATCCGGTGAACTGCTTCTTTTCGGTTCGTATTTCCTGTTGATATTGTTTTTTATTTCCTCAACACTGTTTCTTGTATCTTCGGGAGCGGAAGAAATTTCCGTAACAGGAGAGTCTGAAATAACTTCTGTATTATCATCTGATATTTCCGGTTTTGCGTAAGTAGAAGAAGATTTTACAGGTGTAATCGGCTTTACAGGTTTAATAGTCTTAGGAACGGTTTCTTTTTCCGGAGTGTCAGCTTTTCTGATATGTGTTCCTTCGTAGTCATTTTTACGGCGAATGTCTTCTCTTATCTTGTCGGCGGACGGAGCAGGTGATGTACGTGGAATATTTTTTGTATTTTCCGGACGGCTTGCTTTAAACTGCATAGTACGTTCTTTTTCTTTCTGATAAGGTGAATCCGGATTTACTTTTTTCTGTGTGAAATTTTCTGCTATGGACTGTTTTTTTCTTTCGAGTTCACCGGAAGAGGATATTTCCTGTGAGGGTTCAAATAACGGATTACCGGTAGCCGACTGTGTTTTCTTTCTTTCGGGAGTACGTTTTTCAGATTTGAAATCAGGTATTTCTTCGTCTTCGTCCTCATCTTTTGAAGCAAGTCGGGAAATAAAGAATACCAGTAAAATAATGCACGGTATAATAAGTTCAACAACTATACCAGGAATACTTCTTGTGAAAGTAATAAATTTTCCGAGTTCAACACTTTCGGGATAGCCGGTACAGACAGCTTTTATACTGTCTTTGGTGATAAGTTCGGCGTTATCTTCGTGACCGTCGTAATAAAGCTGATATTTTTCAGTACCGTCCTCATCTGTAATGACGTTGAAAATACCGCAGAGTCTCAGATTATTGGCATCTCCGGACGGACTGCATAATACAAGGTCTTTCTGTGCTATGCTTATTCCTGAGGCTTCTTTAGCTATTATAGCTGCTCCCTGCGTAATATCGTTTATACCATTTGTATCTCTTTCGGTGACTATATAGAAATATCTTCCCATAAAGTCAGGAGTTTTTTTCTGTGAGTATATAATATTTATTCCCACGGCTGAAACTATAAACAGCAGGCATATTATCGAGATAAAACACCTCAGAACCGAAAATTTCTTCTTTTTCATAGAATATCCCATCCTTTTTTACTTATTTTTCCGTTTAAGGTAATTATATTTTATTATAACACATATTTACAGTGATTTCAACATTTCTGATATTTTTTAATAATTTAATAAATATTATTTTCTTAAAGGTCTTGCATTTCTGATTCTTCCGGTGAATCTCATGGCAAATTTGTTTACCGTAAGAAGTAATGCCTTATAGTTTATAATCAGAATGAGTATAAGAAGAAGTGTTATCCATAAACCGTATAATTTAGGAGTTTTTGCTATGAATACGCACATAAGAAGTATAAATGTTGTATTTACTATCGAACGTACACCATTAAACCGGAAGTGTATATAATATCTTGCGTCAATAATTCTTACCCAGAAGCACAGATAGTAACTGAGGAAAGTTGCTATAGATGCACCTTGTATGCCCCACACGGGAATCAGGAAATAATTGAGTACGATATTTGCTATACTTGCAACAAAACTTGTCCAGAATGAATTGGTAGTATGTTTAGTAGCGGTATATATACTGCTTAAGAACTGGTCAAGGCACATGAAAAGTACCGCAACTACAAGAATAGGTGTATAAACATATACGTCACCGTATTCGCTGAATTTCTTGTCACTTACAAGGAGCGGTGTTATTATTTTAGTACCGGCAATGAGCAACGCCGAGGCAATAAACAATATAGCTTCGTAAGCCGTATAGACTTTTTCATAGAATTTACTTCTGTCCCTTGAGTTATTTTCCTGTATGGCGGACATATTCCATGCCTGAAAGAAAATAGTTGAAATCATTGATATAAGATTAGGAATTTTTGTAGCATAACCGTATATACCGGCAGCGTCTTCACCAAGCTGTACAACATTGCTTTTCATGTAGCGTATGAAAAGTCTGTCGGAAAAACCTGTTATAACCCACATAATTACAGTAGGAATAAGCGGTACGGCAAATTTCAGCATACTTTTTGCAAGTTTTCTGTTGAAATATTTTATACCGGTATATCTTTTCATATCCGATACAAAGAATATGAACAACGCTGAACAGGCATCTGAAAGTATAACAGAAAGCATAAAACCTTTGACGCCCATTTTCATATTAGATATGAAAACAACGTTGAAAATGAAAAGCGTCAGAGTGGCAAGAACGCCGTCAAAGGCATATAATTTAACACGACCTCTCGCCCTGAGGAACTGCGAACACAGTGAACGTATTGAAGAAGTACATACATATACCAGTAACTGCATTGAATAGCCGTCCACAAAGTTAAGAAACGGTATTCGTCGTATCGCCGGAAACAACAGGAACATAAGAACAAGTCCTGTAAAATTCAGTATCATTGATGTTGTAAAGACTTCCCGTTTTTTGTACTTCCTGTCAAGACCGTAACGTATGACGGCTTCCGACATTGAAAACGTGAATATCGGCAGAAGAAAATTAGCAGTTATTTCAAGAAGTTCTTTCGTACTGCTGTCGGCAGGATTGATGTTGTTTGAATACAGCCTCGTAAGGAGAATTACAAGTATTTTTGACCCGAAATTTCCTATGGCAAATACAAGGGTATTTTTTGCAAGATTTGTATATTTGTTCATAATTTTTTTCACACTCCGGAAAATTTTGGTACATCTAACTTATTATAACATATTTTTTCCGGTTTGTCATTAGTTTTACGATTTTTTTAAATAAAACAATAAATTCCCCCTGACTTTATCTGACATTTTCCGCCTGTAAGGCTTATTTATGGTATAACTGCATAAAACACCTGCTCATGAAGTTGCAATATTTATGAATTTTTTCAGAATTACGCCGGAAGTTTGCAAAATGGTCTGAAGTGTGGTATAATAAACTGATAACAGAAAGTCTCTGAAAACTTTAAGGAGTATTTTTTATGAACAATGAAACTTTACTGAAATACGACAGTCCGGCAGAAGATTCCGGCTGGTCTTGTCCGGTAGGCAACGGCAGATTAGGCGGTATGGTTTACGGCAGACCGAAAAATGAAATCATCACCCTGAATGAAGATTCCGTATGGTCCGGAAATCTCCGTCACCGTGTGAACCCTGATTCACAGGAGGGTTTCCATGAAGTCCGTGAACTCATAAAAGCCGGAAACATTCCCGAAGCTGAAAAAATTGCATTCCAGAAAATGCAGGGCGTCACACCGGATATGCGTAGATATATGCCATTAGGAAATTTATACATAGATATGGACTTGAATGGCAAAGTCCGTGAATATTCACGTAGTCTTGATATCGCCGATGCTATAGCGGAAACTTCTTTCAGCGTGAACGGCGTTGTATATACAAGAAAAATTTTCGCCTCAGCCCCCGACGATGTAATAGTAATAAATATAACGTCGTCTGAACCGGCTATGATTACATTATCGTGCTATATCGACGGCAGAAACGATTATTACGACGAAAACAGACCTTACGCCGAAAATATGATACTATATACCGGCGGTATGGGTATAATGTTTGCCGGAGTTCTCGGAGCTAAGGCAACAGGCGGTACTATACGCACACTCGGTAATAAAATATCAGTCCGGAACGCCGACGAAGTTACAATAGTATTTTCCGTCAAGACAAGTTTCTATACAAAAAATTATATCGAATCCGCACAGATAGATGCGGAAATGGCTTTACAATGCGAATACGACGAACTTTTCTACAGACACGTCAGCGACTACAGGGAACTTTTTGAACGTGTTGAATTATCACTCGATAACAATTCCGGAGACGAAAATATTTCCGCCCTCACTACCGACAGGAGAATAGCCCGACTTCGTGGAAATGAACTCGATAACAAGGAATGTCAGCGACTTATTCACGATAACAAACTGATTGAATTGTATTTCAATTACAGCCGTTATCTCATGATTGCCGGAAGCCGTGCCGGAAGTCAGCCTATGACTATTCAGGGCATATGGAACGACAGTATGAACGCACCGTTAGGAAGCCGATACAGTGTTAATTTCAGTACACAGATGAACTACTGGATTGCAGAAAGCTGTAATCTTCCGGAATGTCATATGCCTCTTTTCGACTTACTGGAGCGTATCTGTAAAAACGGACGTATAACAGCTAAGGAAATGTACGGTATTGAAAAAGGTTTTGTATGTCATCATAATACGGATATATGGGGAGATACCGCACCACAGGATATGTTTCTGCCATCGACTATATGGGTTACAGGCGGAGCATGGCTTGCACTGCATATATTTGAACATTATGAATATACGCTTGACAAAGATTTCCTCGCCGAAAAGTACCACATCATGAAAGAATCCGCTGAATTTTTCGTGAACTATCTTACGGAAAACGAAGACGGTAAACTTGTAACGTGTCCGTCGGTATCACCGGAAAATACCTACCTCACCGCCGACGGTGTGAAAGGTTGTCTGTGTATGGGTGCATCTATGGATACACAGATTATAACCGTACTTTTCAGGAATGTCATAAAATCGGCTGAAATTCTCGGCAAAGACAAGACTTTTTCAAAAAAACTTACAGGACTTCTGAAAAAACTTCCGCCTATTGAAATCGGAAAATATGGTCAGATAAAGGAATGGGCAATAGATTACGATGAAGTAGAAGTCGGTCACAGACATATATCGCAACTTTTCGCACTTTATCCGGCAGATTTGATTACACCATATAAAACCCCTAAACTCGCCGACGCCGGAAGAGCTACATTAATAAGACGTCTTATACACGGCGGTGGTCATACCGGCTGGAGTTGTGCGTGGATTGCTAATATGTGGGCGAGACTTCACGATAGCCGTATGGTATACGAAAATATAAAAAATCTTCTTGCATACTCGACAAGTCCTGATATGCTGAATAAAAGTCCGGATTTCCGTATTGACGGCAATTGCGGGGGAGCGGCTGCATTAATACAGCCACTTAGGCAGGGCGTGGACGGTGAAATAGTTCTTTTGCCTGCTCTTCCTGACGAATGGGCAGACGGTCATATATACGGATTACGTGCTAAAGGCGGATTCACTGTTGATATCGACTGGCAGAACGGTAAACTTAAATCAGCACGGATAACATCTGATTATGACACTGAATGTCATATACGTACCGGTTGTGTAGTAAGCATAGTCAGTGACGGCGAAACAGTCGGCTCACGTATTGAGAACGGCGTTATTATTTTCAATACCGTAAAAGATTGTACCTATACAGTCCGGACATGAAAAAATCCATAAAATTACTGGAGGAAATAAAATGAAAATCCTGAAATATATATCTGCAACTGTTGCGGTTGCCATGTCGGTACTGACCGTAACTTCATGCAGTTCGGATAAAAAAGAAGAATCTTCCGAATCAAGCAGTACACCGGAAGAAACTGTCACGGAAACTATAACAGAACCTGTCACGGAAGAAGTAACTGAACCACCTGTAGTTACTTCCGAAGAATACCCCATATCATATCCGGAAATTGAACACTCATACGCCGGTGATATGTACGAAGCAGAACGTGAAAGACTTTCCGGAACTTTAATACCTGCAAATGAACGTGAGGGCTTCAGCGGTGGCGGATATGTAACCGGATTCGGTACGGACGGAAAAACTTCCCTTAAATTCCGTATTGACGCTCCGGCTACACAGCATTACGATATTTCAATAGGTATAGCCTCAGACAGTAACGTAAACTGTCGTGTACTTCTTGACGGTGAGGAATTATATAATTTCACAACCAGCTCCGACGGAATTTTTCAGAAAATAACCTGTCAGGGAGTATTTCTTGAAAAAGGTTCGGTATTTATAGAAGTAATTCCTGAAGGCGAAGTAATGCTTGACTATCTCAACGTAACGAACAGTACGTCAATAAACAGTATAAGCTATCAGACAGATGATTTTTCAGTAAATCAGCGGATATCCATAGAAGCGAATAATCTTATAAAATTTCTTGCGGATAATTACGGAAAATACACCCTCACCGGACAATATGTCTCGGGTGCGGATAACTCGGAAATTGAACTTATCCACGATATAACAGGACAATATCCGGCTATAAGATTCTCGACTGTAAACAATACCGAAGACACTTCAAATGTCAACGCCTGTATACAATGGCATCAGAACGGCGGTATAAATGGAATAACATGGGAATGGGAATCACCGTCGACAGCCTCTTCAATATACACTACGGAAAGTAATTTTTCCATATGGAACGCTATGACGGATTATGATATTTCCATGTCAACAAAAGAGGAGATTTCAGACTTACATCTGAACGGCGTTATTTCCGACGACTGTTATAATATGATTCTTGCTATGGACGATTTCGCCGAAAAACAACTTGTTCCGCTGAAAGAAAACGGTGTGCCGGTTTTATGGAGACCTCTTTATGAAGCGTCACTGGGATATGATTCGGAAGAGGGTGCTGAATACTGGTGGGGAGCAGGTGGTGCAATTCCGTATCAGTGGTTATGGAACTTAATGTATAATCGCTATATGAATTATTTTGAACTCGATAATCTTATATGGGTATGGAACGGTATGAGCGATGTTTACGCCGTTGACCCGTCCACATATGACATAGCTTCTTATGACCTATACACCAATACCGATAACTTCGGTAGCCGTTCCGGACAGCTTATGGCGGTACAGAAATACATAGACAATAAGATTATAGCGGTCAGCGAATGCGACAATATACCCGATATTGATGCTATGTTCCGTGATAATTCCGTATGGTCATTCTTCGGACTGTGGAACGGTGAATATATTACCGACGAAAACGGTACATTTTCCGAACAGTACAACACTAAAGACGAACTCAATAAAGCATATAATTCAGTAGGTTCGCTTACACTCGACGAATATAAACTTCTCGCCGGTGGTGGTGAACTTCCGTCCGGTACAAGAAACTTTTCTGAAGAAATCGTACCTGAAGAAGAACCTGCTACAGAACCGGTACAGGAATACGGCTACATTGAAGACGAAGAAACAACTACTACAACCACTGCTGAATATACGGAAGACTATAATTATGATTATGATAGCTCCGGTCAGGGTTACGGTTACGTTGATTACGGTAACGACTATGACTACAATTACGACAACTATAATTATGATGGCTATGATTACGATTACGATTATGATTACAACTATGGGTACAGTGAATGGTAAGAAAAGAAAATCATGATATGCTTACAACGCCGGAACAGGAAAAACTTCTGAACAAAATGCTGAATGAAATTTCCAGACCGGAAATAAAAACAGTAAGTTTCCGTATGAAAGATGTACTTACGGTAATGCCGTTTTCTTCTGAGCGTGATATGTTCATGCTTATGGAAGAAGATTTCAGGAAATACGGTAAATCAGGAAAAAATTTCCATGAAATACGTACAGATGCCTGTAATACGGTTATGAAAAAATCCGGTGATATAAGTCTTGAAAAAATATACGGAATTATTTCCAGAACTGCAAAAATAAAGGATATTTCCGGACTTGTTCAGCTTGAATGCGATTTACTCGAAAAATTCACAGTACCTCGTAACTGTGGAAAAATTCTCTATAATCAGGCAATAACCCATAAAAAGAAAGTAATAATATTATGTGGCAGAATATATCCGGAAGAACTGATAAAGAAAATACTTTCGGGGTGCGGATACGATAATTACGACGATATTGTTTTTTCGGACGATTTCGGCGACGTACTTGAAAAATCAGGTGTTTCGCCGTCAGAACTGATACACATCGGCGGAAACGTCGAAAAAGATGTTGAAATACCTGTCTTAAAGGGTGCAAAGGCATTGTTACTGTCACCGGAAGTGCCTTTAATGGTAAAATCCGGACGGTTAAGAGGCTTCATACAGGCGGAAAAACTTCTTGAAATAGACAGTCCGGAATATCTCGCTTTAAGGTGTGCTTTCGGACTTTATGCAATTTATGCTTTCGACATCCCACAGAATAAGATTATAAAATCGGATTTCTGTAACAATCCGTATATGATTGGCTTCATTGTTTTCGGAACTCTTGATATTATCGGAAACTTCACACCGGAAACAGCTTTACAACGTGAAATTCTGTCCGGTCTCGAAAAAAATCAGAAAATAATTCAGGGCAGAAATGATTTCAGGTATTTATACGGAAAATATTTCAGTGATTATGAAATATCCCGTACCGGCTGTGAACTGCCGTTTATTTTCCTTGAAAAACATTCCGCACCTGCTGACAGAAATTTCTTCCGTTCATGCATTCCCGACGGAATATACAAAAAATGGACACAAAATATTACAGAACCCGAAATTCTGCCGGTGTACTCAAGACCCGTCAGGAAAAACGCTCTTTCAAAGATTGCCGACAAACTATTTCCGCCCAACACTAAAGTAAGAACAATTGCGGACAGGATTCTTGCTAAATCGCACCTATAAAACGACATTTATTTTTGTCATCTACATTTTCTCCTATTTCCCGTGCTGAAAATATAAAAAGTCTGAAAATAATCTGTTGCACTTCCTTTGTATGCTATGATAGAATATACTTACTGAACAAAAGGAGGTACAAAAATGAATAATAAAATCAGAGTGCTTATCGGTGACGATTCCGCCGAAACAGGTGTAAGTGTTGCCAATAAGCTCCGTGAAAGAGGTATGTACGCATACACAAGAAGAAAAGACTGTAATGTAATTCTGGATTCCATAAGGAACGACCCGCCCGACGTTGTTGTTATTGACATCACGTTACAGAATGGTGATGTTCTCGCACTCATGAAAAAAGTACGTGAACAGGGTGTAAAATTTCCTGTTTTCGTGGTGACTTCCGCATACGATAACGAATTTATAGAACGTCAGGTTATGGAAAACGGTGCTTCAAAATTTCTGCTGAAACCGTATGATGCTGATGATTTATGCAGTGCTATAAATTCGGCACTCGGCGACAGGGCAACAAGTCTCAGCGACGACATGGAAATAGTAGTCACTGATATAATACATCAATTAGGCGTACCGGCACATATAAAGGGCTATCATTATTTAAGAACTGCTATACTTTATTCGATTGAAGATAAAACGCTTCTTGACAGCGTGACAAAATTGCTTTATCCTACAGTCGCAAGCATATACGACACGACTTCCTCACGAGTTGAACGTGCTATCCGACACGCCATAGAAATAGCATGGGACAGGGGAAATGTCGATACATTAAATGCATTTTTCGGCTATACAGTCGACACCGGAAAGGGCAAGCCTACAAATTCCGAATTTATCGCACTTATTACGGACAAATTACGCCTCCGCTATAAATCGGCATTGCGTAAGGTCTGAAATCTGAAAAGCCGGTAAATTTCCGGAATTGTATATAGATATTTTTTACATAAGGAGGATTTTTTACATGGCTTTCAGAAAAACAAGTATTTCTGAACTTTCGTTCAATCCGTTTGAAAAAATCGGCAGGGAATGGACTTTACTGACAGGCGGTAATGCCGAAAAGTTCAATACCATGACTGCTTCATGGGGACAGTTAGGCGTACTATGGAACAAGAATGTTTTCACTTGCTATATCCGTCCGAACCGCTATACATACGAATTTGTCGACAATGATGAATTTTTCACGGTATCATTTTTCGGTGAGGAACACAGAAAAGCATTGACATTCTGCGGGTCACATTCCGGCAGGGATTACGACAAGGTAAAGGAAACAGGTCTGACACCGGTTGAAATAGACGGTTGCATGACTTTTGAAGAAGCTGATATGGTTTTCGTATGCCGTAAACTCTATACTTATGACCAGTCAGCCGAAAACTTCACGACAAATGACGGATTACCGGAAAAATTCTACAGTACAGACCCTTATCACAGAGCATATATTTCGGAAATAACAGCAGTTTATGTTAAATAATTAAGAATTAATAATGTATAATTCATAATTAATTCACAAGCGAAACACAAAAAAACCGTATCTTTTTCAGGTACGGCTTTTTGTTATCCATGTATAATTATGCATTTTTAATTATTAATTAAACAAATTATCTCATTTTAGACTTGTAAAGCATAAAAGCGAGTTCAAACGCACCTAAAACTATAAATATCAGCATAGTTTTCATGGTAGGTTTCTGAAGTCTGAACGGTGTTATAAAAGCAACCGCTATCAGAAGAAGTGTAGTTCCGTAGACAGTCGGAAACCATTCCGGACTGATTTCTTTGTGAAATGCATATACAACCGGTAGTATCAGTGCCACACTCGTTACCGGAAGACCTTCATAGACTTTCCGGACGTCTGTAGTATTTTTCTGCCGTTCCTCCTCGTTGACGTTGAAGTACGCAAGACGTATCACGGCACATAGCGGAAAAATAACCAGTACCGGAACATCATACCATTTATGCATACCGACTGAATAGCCTATCACAGCCGGAAGAACTCCGAAACATATGGCATCACAGAGGGAATCTATCTGTATACCGAATTTCTTTTCACTTTCTGTACGGTCTTTTTTGGTACGTGCTATTTTACCATCAAACATATCGCATAAGCCGGAAATCATAAGACAAGCTATAGCGTATTCCGGCTGAATACTGCCGTTTATACCCATAGCGAAAAACATTCCCAGTACCGACGATATGAGACCCATATATGTAAGAATAACTGTATAGTTATAATAACCAATCATATTAAATTAATCCTTAAAGAATATATTTTAGTTTTTTTCATTAATTTTCCTTTTTTTAGGAGCAGTTTTCTTTTTTGAAGAATTTTCACGGTTAGTACGTAACTGTTCCTGACGTTTCTGTTTGTTGTCGATATTCCTGTATGCCTGTTCATAGAGGAATTGCTGTGAATTTATGCGTAGAGCATCATCTTCCGAAACGGCATGGACGTATGTTCCGTCATTCTGCATTATACGTGCCTTTACGTTATCGGACATCATAGTACAGAACATTTCCCACAGACGTTTTTTCAGTTTATCGTTTTCTACAGATGTAGCGACTTCAACACGCCTTACGGTATTTCTTGACATATAATCCGCTGAACCTATATAAATTTTCTGTCCGGTTGATTCGTCGCCGAAAATGTATATACGACTGTGTTCAAGAAAACGTCCGACGATACTGCGGACAGTTATATTTTCGGTATATCCGGCAACATTCGGAATAAGACAGCATATACCACGCACAACGAGTTCAATTTTAACGCCAGCCTGTGAGGCTTCGACAAGTTTTTTCATAATAGTACCATCGCATAAGGCGTTTACTTTCGCACCGATATAACCCTGACCACCGTTACGGGAAATATTAATCTGTTCGTCCATCATGTCAAGAATTTTGTTTCTTAAACATAATGGTGCTACAAGTAGTTTGTTTGTTTCCTCGACGACATTTCCGTTACTGAGACAGTCAAAAACTTTTTCAGCATCTTTAGCAATTTCCCTGTCAGTAGTAAGAAACATAAGGTCAGTATAAAGTGTGGAAGTTTTTTCATTGTAGTTGCCTGTACCTATCTGTGTGAGATAGTCGTAATTGTTACCGGTGGACTTTCTTTTTATAAGAAGAAGTTTTGAATGTGTCTTGTAATCCCTCATACCGTAGATGACTTTCACGCCGGATTTCTGAAGGACTTTAGACCATTCAATATTGTTTGCCTCGTCGAATCTCGCACGAAGTTCAATCATTACAAATACTTCCTTGCCGTTTTCGGAGGCAGTACAAAGAGCGTCAATAACTTTACTGCCTTTCGCCAGACGATAAAGTGTTATTTTAATAGAAGTAACTTTCGGGTCAACGGCACATTCCTGAAGAAGACGTATAAAAGAAGTATTAATTGATTCAAACGGATAACTCAATATCATGTCTTTCTGTTTGACCTGTGAGAATACAGAACGATTGTCAGCCAGTGCAACAGGTTTACGAGGCATACGCTGTATGTAATGGAGTTCCGGATTTTCGTCGAGTTCCTGTAACTGAAACAGATATGACAGGTCAAGAGGTATTCTCGACGTGAAAACACGTACATTTTTAAGTTTGAGTTTTTTGCAGATGTAGTCAAGAGCTTCACGACTGAAATCGTCAGATATTTCAAGCCTTACCGGAGCGAGCTTCTTTCTTTTTGCGACAAGTTCTTCCATACGGTCACGGAAATCCGCACCCTTGCCCGATACCATAATATCAGCGTTTCGGGTTACACGTATTATAGCCCTGTCGAGAACCTTATAGCCCTTGAAAAGCAGATGTGCAAAATGTAAAATGACTTCTTCCTCAAGAATGAAACGTTTTCCGCCTGCCCCTAACGGTATAATTCTTTCGCTGTGTTCGTGACCTATCGGGACTATACCTATTGATACGCCTTTCTTTACGTTTAACTGGACTACTGCATATAATTCCTTGTTTTTCAGGAACGGAAACGGCAGGGAATTATTTACAACAAGTCCGGAAACAAACGGTTTAATTTCACGTTTGAAATATAATTCAAGGAAAATTTTTTCTTCCGTGGTAGCGTTATTGAATGAAACGTGTTCAAAACCATAGCGGTTAAGTTCGGACATAGTTTTTCTGTAGGTATCTTCAACAACAGGCTGTAAACGTCTGACGGCAGTAAAAATAGCGTCAAGCTGTTGGGCGGGATTCATACCGGATTTACTGTCTTTTTTGGTACTGCCTGATTTTTCAGCATCGGTGATAGAACCTACACGCACCATGAAAAATTCGTCGAGATTACTCTGATATATAGCCGAAAATGAAAGTCTTTCAAGTAAGGGATTATTTTTATCGGAAGCCTCTTCAAGAACACGCTTGTTGAATTTAAGCCAAGAAAGCTCCCTGTTTTCGAGATATTCCATATAATTCTCCTGTCTGCCGTATTTACGACAAAAAAATAAGTTTGATATGTAATTTTATTATATAACTTTTATGACTTTCTGTCAAGAAAATTTTTATTGAAGAAATACGGAAAAATTTCCCTGTAGTTGATTGTATCAAAGGTTGTACCGTAAGCCTCCGCAAGCTGTGCGGTAGTAAGTACACGCTGTCCGTTGTATTCAACCGGTATAAGTATAAGTTTATTTATTTTTTCTTTTTCTTTTATAATTTTTATA
>JAAVHK010000109.1 GCA_014799765.1 Ruminococcus sp. | reverse complement strand
GTCGAAACCGTATTTGGCACGGTCATAACCGATATCGGCAACGACGTGACGTGCGATTTTCGGAATATCAATTTTTGCGGTTGTTGAGATTTCGCCCATGCAAAGAATCATACCGGTAGTGACAGCCGTTTCACAGGCGACACGTCCTGTAGGGTCTTGTTCAAGAATGGCATCAAGGACAGCATCAGAAATCTGGTCAGCGATTTTGTCAGGATGACCCTCAGTGACAGATTCAGACGTAAAAAAAACTTTACTCATAAAAAAATAAACCTCCTTAACAAAAAATGCTCCGAAAAATTCCGGAGCATAAATTTCAATGAAATTCCTCATCTTCCGGATAAACCGCAGGAATTAGCACCTTTTCCGCCGATGCGGAAGGTTGCCGGACATCATAGAACCTGTTTTCTCCGTCCTTCTTGATAAGGTTGTACATATTATATCATGTATTTCCGGAAATGTCAATAGGTTTCAGGTATTATTTTTTTTATAGTTTCCGAGGGCGTCATAAACTTTGTGAAATACAACCTGATTCGGATAACGTCTGTAGTCGGCGAAAATCCATATGCCGTTTTTATAGAAGTGTTCAGCAATAGCAGAAGCAGTACCGGCACTTCTGCTCTGACCGTATTCACACTGGCAGATAATATCCATGCCGTTATTATAGGCGTTGTAAATGAACTCCGCCATTTTATCGGCTTCCGGAAAATATGTATCATATGTATAGCCTTTCGGTTTCAGACATTCAATATCAAGGTCATCAAGTTCACAGTAAAAGACGTTTTCGCACACACCGGAGTAATCAACGTGTGTATAATTCCTGTCGATTTTTTTAATAGCAGGGTCATAGTAACTTATTACGGCGGTGTTGTCCGGAAACTGACCGGATTGAATAATTTCCTCTATTTCCTCACGTGAATAAATCAGGATATTAATAATATCCACCTCCTTATGTACGGTAAACAAACGGACTTCCGGTTAAGGAAGCCCATTTGTCATGATATAGGGATTATTGGGGATTTTGTGTTCAGTGACGGGGTAATCACCGGAACACCTTATGAAAAAACAGCTTTCAGGAATATTCCTTACAGCGTATCCATTATATAAAGCCTTTGTGTAAAATACGTGATAAAAAAATAAAATTTTTGTAAAATAAATGTTACAGAATATAATAAATTTTTACAAATTTTTACCGCCGTTTATTCTGAACCAGAATACAGAACCTTTTCCGAGAGTACTTCTCACGCCGTAATCGTAGCCGTGCAGTTTGAGAATAACTTTCACTATCGAGAGACCGAGACCCGTTCCGACTACTTCCCTTTTATGATTTTCAGAACGGTAATATTTATCGAAAATAAGTTTGATTTTGTCTTCTTCGATGCCGTCGCCGGTGTCTTCAATTTCAATAAGAACGCCGTCGGGCTGGTTAATCTGACGTACATATACCTGTTTGTCGTCGCCGGTATAGTTGATAGCGTTGTTAATCAGATTATATATAACCTGCTCTATTTTGCCGACGTCACAGCAGACTATTCTTTCAGTATCGGGTGTGAAGTGTATATGATAGCCCATTTTTTCGGAAACACCCTTGAAACGTCCGATAATATCTTTCATTTTGGAACTTATTTCAAATTCAGTCGGATTCATTTTCTGTTTACCGCTTTCGAGTTTGGAGAGGTCAAGAATATCATTTACCATAGCGGAAAGACGGTCAGTTTCGTTGATTATAATTTCAAGATGTTCATTGCGTTTAACCGGATTATCGCCGGACAAATCACGAATCATTTCAGCATAGGCTTTCAGCATGGTGAGAGGTGTTCTCAGGTCATGCGAGACATTAGCTATCAAATCTCTCTGCATGGTATCAACTCTTGAAAGTTCCTTTTCGGCATACATGAGAGTATCGGCTAATTTCTGTGCCTCAAGATAACCTCTTCCGTCGAATTGCGTATTGAGGTCACCTTTTGCCATATTTTCAGCGGATTTTGTTATACGGTCAATAGGACGTGAAATAATATCGGCGAGGAACACGGATATAACCGCCGCTATAAATATAAGTATAATGGTTATAATGAAAAGCTGACGTTTTATTATAGAGGCGGTAGAACTTACGGGGACTAAATCGGAATTAATAATGAGATAGCCTTCGGGCGATTTGACACTGCCGAGTACGCATATATATACAAGCATATCGCCGGAACTTTTCGGATTGGATACTTTATATAATGCTTCCGGCTCTTCGGTACGCCGTATTTCATTCAGGAATTTATAAGTACGGTTTTCCTTACCGTGTACGAGACATTCACCGAGTACATCTTTCGAGTAGATAGAACGTCCGTATTTGTCAAGAATTTCAACGCATACGTCGTTATTTACGGCTACTTCCGAGTATTTATTTATGAAATCAGTCCGGTTACCGTCTTTGTAGTCATTTTCATAGGATTCGACGATTTCAACGGCATTTTCGGTGACGGAACGTGTTTTCATGCTTTCATAGAAAGATTCAAGAAAAAAAATCTGGAATATCCACATAAGCACGAACATCAGCAGAATGAACACCACAAAATGAATCCATATTTTCAGACGTAACGGCATACGTCCGTTGACATTTCTTATTTTACTGGAGATATTCAAATTTATAGCCCAGTCCTCTCAGAGTAACTATAAAACGACGGTATTCGCCCAGACTGTTACGTAACATCTTGATATGAGTATCAACCGTCCTGTCGTCGCCGAAGAAATCATAACCCCATACTTCTTCAAGAAGCCTGTCCCTTGAAAGTGCAATGTTTTTATTTTTCACGAGGAAAAACAATAAATCGTATTCTTTCGGTGTCATTGAAGCCTTAACGCCGTTGACGTAAACTTCACGCCCTGAAATATCAACTTCCAGCCCCTCAAAAACGTACTTGTCCTGTACAGTCACCTGTTCAGCGATAGCATTTCTTTTAAGTACAACCTTTACCCTTGCCATAAGTTCCTTAGGTGAGAACGGCTTTACAACGTAGTCATCAACGCCGATTTCAAAGCCGAAAAGTTTGTCATATTCTTCACCACGTGCCGAAAGCATTATAACAGGAATCTTCTTTGATTTATGGATTTCCTTACAGGCTGAATAACCGTCAAGCCTTGGCATCATAACGTCCATGATTATCAGGTCAAAATCATATTCCTGACAGAGACTTACAGCTTCCATACCGTTTTCAGCTTCCGTGACTTCATAGCCCTCAAATTCAGCGTATTCACGGACAACATTTCTGATGTTCATTTCGTCGTCCACGATTAAAATATGTGCCATAGATAAAAAACTCCTTTTTCTGAAAATTTCCGCCGGTATATCCGACAGATTTATTATAACATAATATCATGTAAAAGTGTACATTATGTGATAACTTTCTGTAATTTTACAGTAAATTCTGAAAATTATAGTTGACATTTTCGGTAAAATTTGCTATAATTAACTTGATTCAGTTTTACATTAAACGGAGGTGGTAAAATATGAATCTCAACAGCCCTCTTTCAGCATCAATAGTTATAGTCACGGCGACGTGCCTTGTCATTGCATATGCACAGCTTTTTCCCGATATGGCATGGATAGTAATAATAACATATATTTCAACAATGATATTCTTTTCAATTATCCTTGCTATACTGGCATGGTTTTACCGTAAGCATAAGTCTTCGATTGACGCCGGTGAAATGGCTGGAATCATAGAAAATCTTGATGTTGAAATGATTATATGGACTGAAGATTTTTCCGCCGTATACATGAATCGTCATATACGTGAACTTCTCGGCATACAGGGACATAATTTTGACCAGCAGAAAGAATTAATGCGTGCATTCGGCATTGAGAACGCCAGTCCGGCGACTGTCATGGAAATTGTCAACAGCACTTCCCATGAAGCACATTTCACAGGTGCTGACGAAGAACCGGTTACTATAATGTGGGGTACTTCCATAATGAAGAAAACCCGTAAACATACGCTTTTTTTCAGTACCGGACTTAACGTCACCGAACTCAAGAAAACACAGTTTGAACTTGCAAGTACAAACGATTTGTTTAATTATTCAATGGGTATAGCTGAAATAGGTCTTGTAATGTCAAATGATATGCAGAATTTCATAGCCTCACCGGAAACTGTCCGAATGCTTGACCTTAAAAACAATACACTTTCACTTAAAACTCTGCGTTCACTGGTACACCCCAATGACCGTCTCACATTCGACGGTGCATTGAAATCCACCTGTACCGACAACACAAACGATATAAAAAGCATTGAAATACGTATCAGTTCCGCCGACGGTTTCTATCATTGGTATACATTCAGATACAAGGATATGAACCGTTCTGATTCACTGCCTATTTTCAGCGGTGCATTGATAGACAGTTCACAGGAACACGAAAAAGATTTGATTATTGAACGCCTCGCCTACATAGACGAAGTAACCGAAATTGCCAACTGGAATAAGTTAATGGACGTAGGACAGGAAACTTACGAACAATGCCGGCTTCTTGAATGTTCATACTGGGTTATAGTCCTTGACATTGACAGATTTCATATAATAAATGACAGTTCCGGCTATCAGAACGGAAATTATATTCTTAAGAATTTTGCCAATATTATATATAAGTTCGTGACCACTGGCGGACTTGGTGCGAGAATAAGCGGTGATAATTTTGCGGTTATACTCCGGAATTACGGCGACGACGATTTACCGGTACGGACGGCAAAAGCGATACAGGATGAGTTTGCGAAATCAGCCGTCGGAAACTCCGCTACTATAAACCTGAGTTGTTCAGCCGGATATTCCAGAATGCCCGAAGACGGCGATTCATTCCTGAATGTCTTTGAACATGCCGAATTTGCATTGAAGTCAGGCGGTTCAGAAAATAATACGATATGCGGTTATGAAGCAAGTATGCATGATTCAATCATAGGCAGAAACGCTCTTGAAAGGGAACTCGCATTAGCTATAGACAACAACGAGTTACAATTATTCTATCAACCGAAAATTGACCTCTCAACAGGCAGGATAATGGGTGTTGAAGCTCTTATACGTTGGATAAAACCCGACGGAACTATAGTCCGTCCTGATGCGTTCGTACCGGTTGCGGAAAGTTCCCACCTTATCGGGAAAATAAGCGAATTTGTACTGAGTGAGGGTTGCAGACAGAATAAATTATGGCAGAAAATGGGATATCCGGAAATAGTTATGTCAATAAATTTCACGTCAACAGACTTTTATCAGAAAGACCTGAAAGACAAAGTTTTTGAGGCTCTGATGAGAACCGGTCTCGACGCAAAATATCTTGAAGTAGAACTTACAGAAACGCTTGCATTAAGTGATATAGATTATGCAGTATCGCAGATGAACAAGCTAAGGGAATTAGGCGTTAAACTTGCTATGGACGACTTCGGGACAGGCTATTCCTCACTTAGTTACTTGCAGATACTCCCTATAACTCTTCTGAAATTAGACCGTTCTTTCATAATCGACATTGAACACGACAATATAGCTTATGAAATAGTCTCTTCCGTGATACGCATTGCAAAATCAAAAAAGATTGAAACTATTGCAGAGGGTATAGAAAATCCCAATCAGGAAGAAATTCTACGGAAAGCCGGTTGTGATTTCGGACAGGGTTATTATTACGGAAAACCCATGCCCGCCGAAAAATTACAGGAGTTTTTCGAGGAAAATATGAAAAAAACAAAATAAATTTTTTAAAAACGGAGGTTTTTTAATCAATGAAAAGAAGAATAGGCATACTCACCAGCGGTGGCGACTGCCCCGGACTTAACGCCACAATAAGAGGCGTTGCAAAGGCTTGTTACGAGCGTTTCGGCGAAGATAACGTTGAAATCGTAGGTATTTCCAACGGTTATTACGGACTTATCAACAATCTGTGCAAGGATATGACACCGTCATCATTTTCCGGTATACTCACACAGGGCGGAACAATTTTCGGTACAAAACGCCAGCCGTTCAAGATGATGACGGTAATCGGAGAAGATAACATCGACAAAGTCAAGAACATGAAAGAGACCTACAAGAAACAGAAACTCGATTGCCTGCTCACGTTAGGCGGAAACGGTACGCATAAGACATCTAAATTATTGTCTGATGAGGGTCTGAACGTAATCGGACTTCCGAAGACTATCGACAATGATATTTACGGTACAGATGTTACATTCGGATTCCATACCGCCGTAGATATTGCCACGGACGCCATAGACAGACTTCACACAACTGCCGCAAGCCATTCGAGAATTTTGTTATGTGAGATTATGGGAAATAAAGCAGGTTGGCTTACACTCAATGCCGGTATCGCCGGTGGTGCGGACGTAATAATAATACCTGAAATCCCGTACGATATAGACAAGATTTGCGATTCCGTAATGGCAAGAAGTGCATCCGGAAAGAACTTCTCAATACTTGCGGTTGCTGAGGGTGCATTTGACGTGAACGAAGCTAAAATGAAGAAAAAAGAACGTGCTAAAAAGCGTTCCGAAGCCGGAATAATTACAGCTACTTCACGTATCGCCACACAGATTCAGGCAAACACAGGACTTGAAGCACGTGTATGTGTACCAGGACATATGCTCAGAGGTGGTGCACCGAGTGCTTATGACCGTGTACTTTCCACACAGTTTGGCGTACACGCTGCTTATCTGATAGCACAGGAAAAGTACGGAAGAACAGTCGCAAAAATCGGAAATAAAATAACTTCCAATAAGCTTGCCGATATTGCCGGAAAAACTAAATTTGTCGATAAGGATAACCACCTTGTCATAACCGCCCGTGATATAGGTATATCTTTCGGAGACTGATTCTTAAACATCAGGGTAAATGCTGTCTTTTAATGACAGCATTTATTTTGATTTAGAAGTTTTTAACAATATATATGACTTTCTATTAATATATCTGTTAAAAATATGAAAAAATATTTTTTTGATAAAAAAATGCTTTTCAAAATCCGCAATATGTGGTATAATATCTTATATTTATTTAGGAGGTATAATTATGTCAGAAATGGAACTCTACAATCTCTGGCTGAAAAATGCCACAAATGACCCTGATTTACAGGCTGAACTGACGGCAATAGCCGGTGACGGTGATGCTATCCGTGACAGGTTCTATCGTGAACTTGAATTCGGTACAGGTGGTCTCAGGGGTGTTATCGGAGCAGGCACAAACCGTATGAATATTTATACAGTCAGACGTGCCACACAAGGTTTCGCCGATTATCTCAATCAGGAATACACAAACCCGAGTGTCGCTGTATCTTTCGACAGCAGAATAAAATCAGATGTATTTTCAAAAGCCGCTGCCGAAGTCCTCTCCGCAAACGGCATAAAGGTTTATATATACAATGAACTTATGCCTACACCGTGTCTTTCGTTCGCCGTCCGTGAGCTGAAATGTCAGGGCGGAATCATGGTTACAGCAAGTCATAACCCTGCAAAGTATAACGGCTATAAGGTCTATGGTGACGACGGCTGTCAGATTACCTTAAGAGGTGCGGAAATAATTCTTGAAAAGATAAATTCCCTTGACATCTTCAACGACGTTAAAACCTCATCATTTGAAGAGGAAGTCGCAAAGGGTAATATATGCTATATCGGTCAGGAAGTAATCGAGGCTTTTTATGATAAAGTACTTGCAGAGGGCATAAATACGGAACTTTGTGCCGGAAGCGGTCTGAAAGTAGTCTATACGCCCCTTAACGGTACAGGAAATAAACCCGTCCGTGAAATCCTGAAAAGAATCGGTATATCAAATGTTACTGTTGTAAAGGAACAGGAAAACCCTGACGGAAATTTCCCGACCTGTCCTTATCCTAATCCGGAAATCCGTGAAGCACTTGAAGTAGGTCTGAAATACTGTAAGGAAGTCCAGCCGGATTTACTTCTTGCCACTGACCCCGATTGTGACCGTGTCGGAATAGCAGTACCGGACGGAAATGGCGGATACGCATTATTCTCCGGAAATGAAGTCGGTGCTATGTTACTGGAGTACATATGCCAGCAGAGAATCAAAAACGGTACTATGCCGGAAAATCCTGTAACAATCAAGACTATTGTAACGACAGATATAATAAACTTAATCGGCAAGGAATACGGCGTTGAAGTAATCGACGTCCTGACAGGTTTCAAGTTTATCGGCGAACAGATAAAAATACTCGAAGACAAGGGCGAAGAAAACCGTTATATTTTCGGCTTTGAAGAAAGCTACGGTTACCTGTCCGGAACATATGTCCGTGACAAAGATGCTGTCAACGCCTCTATGCTGATATGCGAAATGGCTTCATATTATCGTACACAGGGTATCACACTTCTTCAGGCAAGGGAGAATATGTATAAGAAATACGGCGTATTCTTCCAGACGCTCCACAGCTTTACTTTCGAGGGCGAAAGCGGTATGAAAAAAATGAATGAAATAATGAATACTCTCCGCAATGACCCACCTGCTGAAATAGCTGGTCTTAAAGTCGTGAGATTCGACGACTATAAAACAAGCGTTTCACGTGACAATCTCACCGGTACGGAAACAGAAATAACACTTCCGAAGTCAAATGTACTTGCATTTTTCCTTGAGGGTGGCTCTAAAGTAATAGTACGTCCGTCGGGTACTGAACCTAAGATAAAGACCTATTTTACTTCAAAAATGCCCACTCACGAAGAGGCAGAGGCTCTTGAAACAAAACTTTCCGGCGAACTTACAAAGATTTTTAAAAAAGACCAAAACGTACGTTTTATGTCCGTCCATTTTCTGTAATTTTGATTAAAATAAAAAAATATATTCCGAACCCCTTGACAAATAAAAAAAGCCGTGCTATAATTAATCCAGTAATGCGACACTACTGTCATGTGCTGTTGATGGGCTGTCGGTTTTAGATTATGTGAAAGAGGTGACTTTAAGTGAAAGAAGGAATCCATCCGAATTTTGTGAAGACTACTATTACCTGCCACTGTGGTAACGTAATGGAAACAATGTCCACAAAGGAAAATATCAAGGTTGAAATCTGTTCAAAGTGCCACCCGTTCTATACCGGCAAGCAGAAACTTGTTGATACAGGCGGACGTGTTGACAGATTCAAGAAGCGTTTCAATATGGCTAAGTAATCAGCTTTTTTGACGTCAAATCAATATGGACAAAGTATTTTATACAGCCGGTCTCTCCTGACCGGCATTTTGCGTATAAAAAAGGATAACTTTTATGAATTATTTTACAATTTCCAGAACTACAGAGGCATCTTTTATTGAAAAGCGTTCGGAATTTATCTGCCGTATAGCTCCGGTAAAAACCAGTGACGAAGCCATAGAATTTATAAATTCCGTGCGTGCTGACCACCGTAAAGCTAAACATAATGTCTATGCATACGTACTCCGGAATGACAATATTTCCCGATATTCCGATGACGGCGAACCACAGGGAACAGCCGGTGTACCTGTTCTTGATGTTCTCCGGAAAAGAGGTCTGACAGATATATGTGCGGTAGTGACACGATATTTCGGCGGAATACTTCTCGGCGGTGGTGGTCTTGTAAGGGCATATTCGCACGCCGTATCCATTGCCTGCGATTCGGCAGAAATAATGAATATGTGTCAGTGCCACCGGCTCCGGATAACCACGGATTACAATATGTACGGAAAAATTTCATATATTCTGCCGTCTTTCGATACTATCGTAACGGATTCAGTATTTGAGAGCGATGTTGTAATAGAAATACTGGTACTGAATGAAAAACTGTCGCCGTTGGTGAAAAAGATTACAGAAATAACAAACGGTTCAGCCGTGATTGAAGATACCGGAGAATTTTTCCGTGATTTTTCGGCGGTAAAAAAGGAGAATACTTATGACTTTACGTGAACAGTATGAACTTTATGAAAAAAATTTCCTCTGTACAGCCGGAACTTCCAGCACTGACCCTGAATTTACACAACGTACCGGACCGGAAGAAAAATGCCCTCTCCGGACGGACTTTCAACGAGACCATGACAGGATTCTTCACAGTAAGGCGTTCCGACGTTTAAAGCATAAAACACAGGTATTTCTTTCCCCTGAAGGTGACCATTACAGAACACGTCTGACACATACGCTTGAAGTTTCACAGATTGCAAGAACTATCGCCCGATGTATGCGACTTAACGAAGACCTTACAGAAGCCATCGCACTGGGTCACGATTTAGGACATTCACCTTTCGGACACTGTGGCGAAGCGGTACTTAATGAAATCTGTTCGCACGGATTCAGACACTATCTTAACAGCGTCCGGACGGCAGAAGTAATAGAGGGATTGAATCTGACATACGCCGTAAAAAACGGTATAGAATGTCACACAAACCGCATAGCCGATACGCCTGAAGGAAATATAGTCCGCCTTGCCGATACAATAGCGTATATCAACCATGATATTGAAGATTCAATCCGTGCCGGTATTCTTGCAGAAAACGATTTACCGGCTGAATGTACCGGTATTTTAGGGCATAGCAAATCTGAACGCATAACAACTCTTGTACAGTCGGTCATTGAAAACGGTTATGAAGTCATTGACTTTCAGCCGGAAATCAGACAGGCACACGACAATCTTAAAAAATTCATGTTTGATAACGTCTATTTAAACAGTTCAGCGAAAAAGGAAAACAGAAAAGCTGAAAATATAATCAGGAATCTTTATTTTTATTTCATGGAAAATACTGACCTGCTCCCTGTGGAATACCGCTGTATTATGGAAAATTCCGGTGCTGAACGTGCTGTATGCGACTATATCGCCGGAATGACTGACCACTATGCAGTATCACTTTATTCAGAAATTTTTATCCCAAAATCATGGAAGTAACAGAGGTTTATATATGCTCCGAAATGATGAATTTCTTGATACTTTAAGAAATGCCAATCCGGTTGAAAACGTAATCGGAAATTATGTTCAGATAAGAAAACGTGGACGGAATTATTTATGTTCGTGTCCGTTTCATTCTGAAAAAACGCCGTCCTGTACCATTTTTCCGGAAACACAGACTTTTTACTGTTTCGGTTGCGGAGCAGGTGGCGATGTGATAACATTTGTCATGAAAATTGAAAATCTCGATTTTACCGAGGCACTGAAATTACTTGCAGACCGTGCAGGGCTTGAAATGCCGGAATTTTCCGGTAATCCGAAAAAATCACAGCTCAAGACAAAAATCTATGAAATGAACCGTCTTTCAGCTAATTTTTTCTATAAATATCTTGTAAGAGGTAACGACGGTACCGGACGTGCATATTTTTCAGGACGAGGAATTTCACCTCAGACTGTAAAGAAATACGGTCTGGGTTATGCTCCGGACGGCTGGACGAATCTTGTAAAATATCTTCAGTCTGAAGGCTATACGGATAATGAAATCACTTCCGCATGGTTAGGAAATACTTCACAGAAAAACGGAGATATTTACGATATATTCCGGAAAAGAGTTATGTTTCCTATTATAGATGTCCGGAAAAATGTTATAGGTTTCGGCGGACGTGTCCTTGACGATTCCAAACCTAAGTACATAAATACTGCCGATACGTTGGTATTTGATAAAAGAAATAATCTTTTTTCGCTTAATTTCGCCCGAAAGACAAAAGATAAAAAATTCATTCTGTGTGAGGGTTATATGGACGTAATCGCCTTGAATCAGGCTGGGTTTGAAAATGCCGTCGCCACACTCGGAACGGCTATAACACCGGCACAGGCACGAATCATAAGCCATTACGCCGACGAAGTAATTATAGCTTACGACAGCGACAGTGCCGGACAGAACGCTTCACGAAAAGCTATACAGTATCTCAGTGACGCCGGTGTTCGTACACGTGTTCTTAAAATGACCGGTGCCAAAGACCCCGACGAATTTATCAGAAAATTCGGCAGAGACAGATTTAATATTCTGCTGAACAAATCATCTGATTCAATAAATTTCATGCTTGATAACTGTGAAAATTCCCTTGACCTCGAAACAGAATCCGGCAGAGTGGAACTTATCAGACGTACTTCACGTATACTTGCGGATATAAAATCACGTCCGGAACGTGAGATATATATTTCCCGTACCGCTGAAAAATGCCGTATACCTGCCGAAACTCTCAGAATCCACATAGACGGAATAATAAGAAGTTCGCAGAAAAAACAGTCCGTAAGACAATGGAATGATACCATATCATATGTTATAAAATCAGGGAAAAATCATCATACCGGTTCAAAAATAACCAACGCTGAGGAATACATAATCTGTTATGTGATTAAAAGACCTGAAGATTTCTCCGACGTACTGAAGATGATTTCACCGGAAAATTTCAGGACTGATTTCAATAAAAAAGTTTATTCTGCAATCGCTGAATGTATGAAAAACAATGAAAATTTTTCGGTTTCCATGCTGAACAGTTTTTTTTCACCGGAAGAAATGGGTATAATAAGTGGTATATCCGCACGGAATTATGACGTTGAAATTGATATGAACGTAATAAGCGAATGTGCCGAAACACTTCTGAAACCTGAAATTCCCGCCGGTGCTGACGTAAGCGACGAAGATTTAAGAAATCTTTTTGCCTCAAAGGTAAATAAATAGACTATGGAAAATAATAAAATCAGTCCTTATATAAATTACGATATTGAAAAAATTATCTTGTCTAAGGGTATAGAAATTAACAGACAAATAAAAATGTATCTTACAGAAATACAACGTGTACCGCTTCTTACTCCTGAAACGGAAAAAGCGTTCTTGCAGAATCTTGACGACGAAAAAACACGTCATCAACTTCTTAAAGGTTATATACGTTTTGTAGTTATGATTGCTAAGGACTATACCGGCAGTATGAAATTAATTGATTGTATTCATAACGGAATTTTTGGTCTTATAAAAGCCACGAAAAGTTTTGACTTTACGAAAAATATCAGTTTTGCGGAACACGCTGAAAAATATATCCGTAGTGAAATAAGCAACACTGTTGAACATTATGAAAAACCTGTAAGAATACCTGTATTTACGTGGGATACTATTGAACGTTCACTGGACGAAAACAACAGTATCACTATAAAAAAACTGGCTGAAGTTCTGAAACATAATAAATTTGATACACGGCAGATTGATGCAATATATGGCTATTATAAAAAAGGCAGTACAAACATAATCTCCGGTGTTGACCCATATATAAATTATGATATTGAAAAAGTTCTTTTGTTTGAGGGTATAGAAATTGATAAATATTTAAAAATATATCTTACAGAAGTAAATAAAATTGTACCGTCTCTCACACCGGAAACGGAAAAACAATTCTTACAGAACATTGACGACAAAAAAACTCGTGATGAACTTTTTAAAGGTTATATGCGTTTTGTAATTATGATTGCAAAGGAATATATTGACGATAAAAATAAACTTACTGACATTATTGCAATCGGAAATATAGGTCTTCAGAAAGCTGTTGAAAGTTTCAACTGCACAAAAAATATGAGCTTTGCGATACTGGCTGAATGGATTATCCGACAGGAAATACTGAAAGATATAAGACCGCATGAATAATATAATAAAAACCCTATTCTTTGAGAAATAAAGTGATTTCGTCCGGTTATCCGGCTTAATCTTAAATATATAAATTCTGGACTCACACAAAAAACAGGAGGTATTTTTATGGAAAACAAAAAAACTACCATTGACGCCCTCATGGAAAAAGGCAGAACTACCGGCAAGCTGACGACTAAAGAAATCACTGATGCACTTGAAGAACTGGATTTCGATGTTGACCAGCTCAATAATTTCTATGATAACTGTGAAAGTCTCAATATTGAAATTGTTGACGACAGTAATCTTGATTCTGATATGAAAATCGGCATGGAATCTTCTATGAATGACGATTTGGAAATGGCACTTTCAACAGAGGGTATCGCCATTGATGACCCTGTTAAAATCTACCTCAAGGAAATAGGACGTGTTCCGCTTCTCACCACGGAAGAAGAAATCGAACTTGCCCAGCGTATGCAGAAAGGCGACGTATACGCCAAGAAAAGACTTTCCGAGGCAAACTTGAGACTTGTAGTTTCTATTGCGAAGAAATACGTCGGACGTGGTATGCAGTTCCTTGACTTGATTCAGGAGGGAAATTTAGGTCTTATAAAGGCAGTTGAAAAATTCGACTATACAAAGGGCTTTAAATTCTCAACGTATGCTACATGGTGGATACGTCAGGCAATAACAAGGGCTATTGCAGACCAGGCACGTACTATAAGAATACCGGTTCATATGGTTGAGACCATAACCAAAGTGAAGAAGATTTCAAGCCAGTTGTTACACGAAAACGGTCATGACCCGTCACCAGAGGAAATAGCCGAAAAACTCAATATGCAGGTTGATAAGGTCAGAGAAATAATGCGTGTTGCACAAGACCCTGTTTCACTTGAAACCCCGATAGGTGAAGAAGAAGACAGTCATTTAGGTGACTTTATCCCCGATGATGATGCACCTGCTCCGGCTGAGGCTGCCTCTCATACGCTCCTGAAAGAACAGCTTAATGAGGTACTCGCCACGCTCACAGACCGTGAAGCAAAGGTTTTAAAACTCCGTTTCGGTCTCGACGACGGCAAAACACGTACTCTTGAAGAAGTAGGTCAGCGTTTTGATGTCACACGTGAGAGAATAAGACAGATTGAAGCAAAAGCATTAAGAAAACTCCGTCACCCAAGCAGAAGTAAAAAAGTCAAGGATTTCCTTGACTGATTCCATAATTACATAACCGTCCTTAAAGGGCGGTTTTTTATTCCAATATATCCCATAATTTTTGTTGACTTTTTTAAAGATATGTTGTATAATATGAATAAATAACAATTGAAGGGGGAATTATGAGAATATTTAATTTTGAAACTGACCCGCCGTCGTTCAGCAGAGACTGGCTTATATTTCAATCGTTTGTCGGAAATATTGGTACATTTACATATATTGCAGAAAAGCGGACGGCTTATATTGACCCTGTCGCCCGTGATATACTTTCATGCAGGAATACCAGACTGAATGAATTTGAATTTTTCAGTCTGCTTGAAAAAATTTCCGGAAGTCCTGTTGAAAATCATAAGCATTTGTATAAGTTTACCTCCGGAACGTCTGCCCGATATATTAAAATGAATATCTATGAAAACAGTACGGAATGGCTTGGTTTTGTACAGGATTTCACACGTTTTTTTGAAATAATCAGTCAGAAAGACAATATTGATTCAGACCCTGTCACACATCTGCTGACATATACGGCATTTTCCGGAAAAGTAAAAAAATATATCGGCTGTGAAAAATGTTATCTTTCGGCTGTCTACATAAACGGAATAGAAAAACTCGGTTCGTTTCTTACAGTGGATAACACAAAAAACTGCATAGCATCAGTTGCGGGGGTGATAAAGAGTTTTGAAAATGAAAAAATAATTG
>JAAVHK010000108.1 GCA_014799765.1 Ruminococcus sp. | reverse complement strand
TCAGACACAACGACTACATTCACCACTACAACAACTGTTACTACAGATGCGGATATTACAGGTGGTTCAGGTTCAACAACTAAAATCAATACTTCATTACCTATAGATATTTCAAACACTACCACATCAGTTACCACAACGTTCAGTACTGATATTACAGGTAATTCAGACACAACGACTACATTCACCACTACAACAACTGTTACTACAGATGCGGATATTACAGGTGGTTCAGGTTCAACAACTAAAGTCAATACCTCGTTACCTGTAGATATTTCAGACACTACTACAACGGTCAATACGAATATTACAGGTGATTCAAGTACAACAACTACATTCACCACTACAAAGACAGTTACTACAGATGCGGATATTACAGATGATTCAGGTACGACTACTAAAGTCAATACCTCCTTACCTGTAGATATTTCAGACACTACCAAAACGCCGGTTACTACAACGGTCAATACGAATATTACAGATAATTCAGACACAACGACTACATTCACTACTACAGCACCAGTTACCACAACGGTTAATGCAGATATTGTTATAGGTGGCTCAGACATAACAACTCAAATCAATACAACTACATCTGATTCCGGTGATACAACCGATACCACACCTGATAATCAAGAAACTACCAAAACAACTAAAGCCGTAACGACTACAACCAACAATAAATCCCGTTCCAGTCCGAAAACCGGTTCAGAATCCATTGCATTACCAATTGTTTTACTCGTAATTTCAGGAATTACTTTAGCATTAACACGCAGAAAAGATGACTAAATTTTAATTAACCAGGGACATTCAATAAAAGAATGTTCCTGTTTTTTTCAATAACAAAGAAAAAACCGAAAGTGTAAAAGCTTCCGGTTTATCTGTATTCAGGACTTTTTTATTTTAAATAAAAATCATGGAATCATAAAGACTTTCTTTTGCTTTTTCACGGAGCATATTGCCGATTTGTCCGACTTCAACAAGATTTCCTGATTCAAGGGCAATCTGATATTCCTTGCTGTTGTTCATTTAGATTTCAGTCTGTTCATTGATTTCGTCCGTGACCTTAATTTCAAGTTCCTCAAGATATTCGAGAATTTCGCCGGTGTCAACAAGTTTCTGCAAACGTTCAGGCAAATGTTCCTCGTAGAAATGCAGATGATAACGGATATAGTCTGTGTAAAACTCGTAAATTGTACCGTCCGGAATATTTCTGACAGTGATTTTTTCGGTATCAAGTTCCCATTTTTCGCTTTTAAAAATCATAGTAATTCCTCACTTTCTTTTTTTGTAAATCACAAAAGCCGTACCGGATACGACAATTGCAAGTCCGCCAATAACAAACGGAAGAGAGCTACTCTCAGAACGCTCCAAAACGTTTTCAATAGTTACACTGGTAAATTCATTATCTGAATCAGCAATGCTGTCAAAGGACGTTTCTGTGCGTGTTACGTCGCCGATAACTCTCGGTGAACTGTTGCCGTTATCATTAATCGGACGTTCAATTTTTTCTTCTTCAATGGTACTGAAAATCGGGAAAATATCAATGGTACTGCCGTTTTCGTCAAGCATATTCCACTGATTATTTACAAGTTGAAAACTATAAAAATTGTCCTCGGTTTCGATAGTCCAGATGCCGTTGTCGTCGTTGAAATCCCAGTTTTCCGTCAGATTTTTGTAGTAATTCCTGTAAGAATATTTCAGTTCACCGATAGCCGTCCAGTCGTAATTGTCATCGCCGTAATTCTCGTCAACCCATTTTTCAAGAAGATGATGCTTGTATGAAGATTCCGGAAATTCAGTTCCGTCATCGCTTTTACCTAACCAGATTTCTTCCCATATTTCAGCCGTTATGTAGTCTTTTTCGAGCATTTCCTCAGCGTGTGTAACAATCGGAAAAGCAAGAAATACAGCCGTTATTGCGAGTGATAAAATCATTTTTTTCATAAAAACTCCTATCCGAAAATCTGACCAATCAGAACGCTTGCCTCGTATTTTGTAAGATTTTCCATGTCAATATTTTCGAGGTCTCTTTTTTCATTTTTCTGCGAATCATATTTTTTTGGGAATCTGTTGCGGGATTTTCTCCCCATTGCTGTACTTTTTTTAAATCCCACAAAGCAATACTTTCCTGATAATCGCATACTAACATCTGATAGATTTCGTCAAGAATTTCCTGCATTGGAGCAGTTGGAATTTCCTGCAAAACCTTGTTTTTATAAGCCAGAACTGCATGACTGTTACCGGTCATATCCTCCGCAAAAACCTTGAAAGTCTGCCCATTACCGACGGAACAGGTCATGTCACCGTTAGGCAACATGACAAAATTTATTCCGTGAGTATCGTATTTTCCGTCGGTTTCAAAAATCTGTACCAACTGTGCATTTATTTTCCAGTCAGGCATTTTTGTGGCTTCATTGTTGATAATTTCTTCAATTTCCGTGAGAAGTTTTCCGTTGATTTTTTTCCTCCTGACACTTTCATGAATTTTATCAATTCCTAATAAATCCGGAGCAGTGCAGATGTCAAGTTTTCCCGTAACACCCACACAATCAATCAGAAGAAGTGATTTTTTGCCGTCATACAGCCTTAAACCTCTGCCGACCATTTGCGTATAAAGACTTACATTTCTTGTCGGACGTGCGATAATTACGGTCTCAATCAACGGCATATCCGTGCCTTCCGTGAATACCATGCAGTTTACGATACACGGAATTTCACGGTTTGTAAATTTCTGAATAATTTCATTTCTGTTCGGAGTTTCCGCCGAAACAACAACCGCACCGTCAATCAGTTTTGCAATGTTTTCGGCGTGTTTTACGGTTGTTGCGAAAATCAAGGTCTGCCCGACAGCGTATTTTTTATAAGCCTCCGCAACTGCCTGATTCTGTATCGGAGTATTGACGGCATCTGAAAGTGCGGTAATATTCAGGTCGTCACGATTTTTATGAACATCACTCAGATTATACCCGATATTAACCGTCATACAGCGAATATCCGATAAATAGCCGTTTTTGATACCCCATTTCAGGTCACGCTGAAAAATAATTTTGTTGTAAATTCCACCTAATTTTATTTTGTCGCCACGGTTCGGAGTAGCCGTAAATCCAACGTGCAGACGTGGTTTGAAATAATCGTAAATTTTCCGGTACGTTTTGGCGACAGCGTGGTGAGCCTCGTCGGTTATGATTATGTCAAATTCGTCAGGCGAAAAGTCTTTCAGTCGATGTACAAGCGACTGCACACTTGCCGAAATTACGTCCTCACCGTTGCTGTGAATTTTCGACTGCTCCACACCAAAGGAGCAGTCAAAATATTTTTCGGTTGCCATACAAGTTCTTCACGATGCGATAAAATGAGCATTTTTCCACGTCTTTTTATGTGCGAAAAAATTACGGTTTTTCCAAGTCCTGTAGCAACCGAAACCAGATACGAACCGCTTTCCGTACCGTTAATTATGTCAACGCATTCCTGTTGATAATCACGTAAAATCATAAGTTTCACCTTTTTCTGTTACGTACACGCAGACCGTTCATATCGACGTTTCTGTGGTGTACTATGTAGTATTTTTCGCCGTCATGTTCGACACGGCTTATGCACCATTTGTAGCTTTCATACTCCACGTCATAGATGTAAAATTCTATTCTGTCACCACAATGGAACGTGTGAAAACTGCACTCAAAATTACCGTTAGAGTTAAGAAAAAGCGTACTCTCCTCACCAATCGGACGGTGCAGATAATCGAGAATTTCATAAGCATTGCAGAGGTGCGAGAGTGCGTCCGTGTATTCCTCGATAAGCTGAAATTCGTCGGGATTTGCAATTTTTTCGGAATCCTTGAGTGTGAATAAATTGTCGCAGTCCTCAAATTCCGTTTTTTTGATGACCTCGCAAATCTGAGGTCTAAGTTTTCGGAGCATTTTGTCAAGCTCCTGAATCGTGATTGTAATCGTAACAATTCCTCCTTTTTATTTTGTTAAATACTCGTCAAACGTCGGAACACTGCGGAAAATAATGCGATTATTAACCCACCTTTGCAGTTTTCGGATATTGTTTTTCACCGTATCTGTCCCACGCAAAATGAATATTTTTTGTTTTCAGACGGCTGATAATTTCCGCCTTTTCCTCGGTCTACACCCTGATTTATGTCAACGTAAGCCTTGCTGTCAATGAGTTGTTGTAGAAGATTTTTCCAATCCCTGCAAGCGAGTAGATTAGGGTCGCAAAGGACAATATTTTTCTGTCCGTCCCAGAACTCCGACAAATCAGCGACTTTCACGGAGCATTTCCCCTCCTTGATTCCGACGTGACAAAATTCGCAATTACGTGGACAGACTCGTGTCAGAAAACCGTATGCAGTATCTTTTGTCAGGTCGGGATAAAGGCTGTAATCAGGGGAAATATGTTCAATTTCATAAGGAAGATTGACATCGGCGGACTTATCATAGACCTCTTTTCCGTCAACAACTTTTATTGCGTAACCACTTCCGCTTTTTACAATTTTATCGGCATAAACTGATAATTGATAGTCGTCAGTAAAGCTGAAAATTTTTGACATATACACAATATCCATTTTTTCGCATAACGTCGGATTATACCAATCCACACTGTCACCGTTTTGCTTGTGCCATGCGGATAATTTCATAAGCGGAATATTCGGAAAATGATGTCCGTCAACGTCAATCAATCCAATCTTCATTTTTTACTCCTGTCTGTTTTTGAAATAAAATTCAAGTGCTTTTTCGATAGTTTCTGTAATTTCCTTTGGTTTTGCGGACGGCTGAAAATATCGGTTGAAAGTATCGCTATTGATTTTCACGGATTTACTTTTTTCAGCGGTAATTTTTTTGCCGTCAAGTATTCTGATTATGTCGGAATTTTTCACATTGCCGTTTTCGTCTGCCGATTCCCTGAGAAGTTTGGATTTCTTCATATCAATCGAATAATTTTCCGATAATTCCGCAATTTCAAGCTGTGTTTCTTCTGAAAGATAGGATAATTCCACGCCACTTCTTACGGCTATTTTTCCGCTGTCAACAAGTCCTTTTAGTTCAAAAATCAGCTTGTCGATACGCAGAAGTCTTGCAACGCTCGCACGACTCATTCCGTAATTTTCGGCGATATTCTGCTTGCTGTCTCCACTCTGCAACTTCGTCTCAAATTGAGACGAAGTTATTTTTTCGGGATTTTCAAGCATTTGAAGTTCGTGAATAATGTCATTTCTTTTTCCTTGTGAGAACATTTCACTGTGTCGAAGTGCGATAACGCTTGCACGTTCACTGATTTTTAGATTGTCAAATCCACGCTGAATAAGATTGGATTCAATGACGTACATTTCCGCTTCCTGCTCGGAAAGTCCCTCTTTCACGATAGCAGGAATTGTAGTTATTCCTGCTATTTGTGAGGCGTTCCAACGGTTGTGACCGATGAGAATTTCATAGCCAATATCGCACGGCTGAACGATTATCGGACTAATTACGCCGTTTGCCTTGATACTTGCAACCATATCGTCAAGACGTTCGCCTGTATAGAGTGCAAAGCGGTGATTGTGGTACGGACGAAGCATTTCGCATGGTATCTGTTTTACGGCGTTTTGTAATGCTGTAGGTGTGGCAAGAAATGAGTTTAAGTCAAACTGTGGAATGTTCATTCTTCGTCCTCCTCGCAGTCGATGCAATACGAAAGACCATTGACAAGCTGAATGTAGACAGCGGAATAACGCTCGTATTCTGCACCGTCGGAATTCATCATAGCCTCAAGGAAAAAGTCCTTAGCCTGTTCTCTTTCGTCCCATTTGGTGATTTCTCCGTAACACTTGGTAGTGACGGATTTTCTGCGGTTCATAGCCATTTCGGGTGTCTTTAACATCTTTCAATTACCTCCTGTGTAAGATTTTCATATTCCGTGCTGAGTTTTCCTGCTGACAAGCAAAGTGGAGTCTTATTTTTCGCACTGTTTGCCGCCTGAATTGCTCTGCTGATTGACGTTCTGAACATGATTTGACCGTATTTTTCGTTAAGAACTTCAATACAAGCCCTGCTAATTTTCGTGCGGTCAACCATGGTAGGCAGTATTCCGAGCAGTTCCAATTTCGGATTTATTGTGGTTTTAATCTGTTGGATAAGCGATTCGAGAGCCTGTAGACCGTCCATTGAAAATTCCTGTGTCTGCACGGGTATCAGCACTTTATCGGCAGTGGTGAGGGCGTTAATCAGCATAGTTCCGAGCGAGGGCAGACAGTCGATAATCACGAAATCATAGCCGTCTGTGACGTTTTCGGACAGTATTCTTTTCAGAATTGTTTCCCTCGAAAGTGCCGATGTCATGAGAATTTCACAGCTTGCAAGATTGATGTCTGATGCGATATAGTCCATGTTTGCCTTGTCGCAATGACGGATTGCCGTCTGGTTCGTAGCCGAGATATTTGGAGAGATTCGCCTGTGGGTCGGCATCGACAAGCAGAACGCTTTTCCCATGATTCAAAGCCATGCACGCTCCGAGATTGTAGGCGGTTGTGGTCTTGCTTACACCTCCTTTTTGGTTTGATACAGCAATAATTTTACTCATTTTATCAAATCCTTTCCTTGAGTTTAGCTTTCGCTGTATCTATATTATATATTGCTTTATACATAAAGTCAAGTATAATTTCAGAAGTTTTTTCCATTTTTTAAACTTCGTTCAATATGCAGTAATTTCAACAGTTTTACCAGTACATATTGACTAATAAATTTAAAATTGACATATTACCATATTTGTGATAAAATAGAAACATTGAAAATCGGGAGGTAAAATTATGTTTATACACACTTGCGAAATCTGCGGAAATGAATTTGAATCACGTTCCAATCGTGCAAAATACTGCGAAAATTGCCGTGATAAAGCACAAGTTCTGCGAAATAAAGCGTACATTGAAAAGAAAAAATCCGGAACGTCTATCACTATCGGAAGTGAGCAGATTTGCCCGATTTGTGGGAACACTTACACGGTGACGGCAGGTTCTCAGAAGTGCTGTAAGGATTGCCAGAAAAAGCAGACTGCACTTCGTAAAAAGTCACCAGATGCAAAATATCTGAAAGAAAAATATGAATCGCTTAGAATTTACATTCCAAACGGTGAACGTGATGCAATCAAGACTTATGCACAAAATCAGGGATTGAGTGTGAATAAATTATTTCTAATTGCACTTGACGAATACAAGAAAAATCACGGATAAATCACTCTAAATCGCCTTTTTTACGTTTCATTTCCTGTACATTTCTTTCATTTCGGAGGTAATCGGCAAGTGTCTGACGTGCATAATTCAACTCCGCAACCGTTGACTTCAAATCAGAATACTCTTTGTTTTTTTCGGAACGCTCCTGAATAAGGGCGTTTCTTTTTTTGTCCATACTATCGGGAGTCGGAAAATGACCGTCGGGAAAAAATTCCTTCATCTGTTTTACCGCCTGATTATATCCGGAAATTTCAGCCTGATGCTCTTTCTCAAACTTAGATTTCTTACGTCCGGAAAGCGTTTTCAGTTCGTCCGTAACGGGCTTGTATTTCTGAATTTTTCGGGCAATTTTTATTTTCATCGACAAATCTTCAATCTGCGTATTCAGCGAGTTTAACTCCTCTGACAAAGCACCGATTTTTGAATAATCCGTCAATGCAACGCTTTCCAGATGTTCGTTATTCTCGATTTTGTACTTCGTCAGAATGTTGATAACCCGTGATGCTTCCTGCATATTTTTGATGTCTGCCCACCGTTCCAGACCGGACGAAAACTGCATTTTGTCGGTATCGGTGCGTATAATATCGGTTTTCGGAATATATGTCATAACACCCTTGTACATGGCTATTCTTCGGGCAATCTGTTTGCTTTCATAGTACCAGCCGAGGGTTCTCGCACGAGCGAATTTCTTTTGTCCGTCAAGCCGAAATTTCAGGTCAATGACGTGTTCCGGATTGTACACGACTTCGATATTATGCAATCTGCACTTTTTCAGAAAATCTTCAAAGTCGTCGCTCTCTTTTACAACCTGGTCAATTGCAAATTTCAGCTTGGCTTTCCATGATAAATTTTGCCGGTTCATATCCCATTCATAGTGCGATTTTCCTTTGGTTTTTTCTGGATTTTTTATAACTGAAAGTCCATGATTTTCGCAGATTTCATCGGATAAATTCATCAATTTTTTACACGAACGGTTCTCTTTAGTCCCTTGATTTTCATGCGTTTCAAAAGTACGTCCGTCAAACATATTCACGTTATTGAAAATGCAATGCAAATGAATATGTTCCTTATCCTAATGGACGGCAAGATAATACTGATATTCGCCTTTAAGGAATTTGTCGCATAGTTCCATTCCGATTTTTAAAGCCTGGTCCGGAGTAACCTCACCAGGGGAAAAACTCTGGATAAAATGTTGTGAAAGTACAGAACTTAGACCTGTTCCCATAGTGCGAACCTGTGCAAAATCTTTGCTTGCCTGAATCGGATTTTTATCGCATCCGAATGTGTAAATCAGTCTGCCGTTATCGGTTTTTGCTTCGTCAGCGATATATGCTATTGCTGAAACTTCTGTAACTCGGATTGGAAATATCTTTGTTGTCGCCATAGTTCATTTATATCCCTTTGGATTTGTGAAATATCCTCTGCATAGATGTTGCCGGTTGAGTTCACACGCACGGCAATCTGATTGATATTTGATGCGATTCCTGCAATATTTCTGCTAATATTTTTCAGTTTTTTGTCGTCAAGTTTTATGACAAATCCTTTGAAAATCATTGCCCTCATAAACTGACTTTTTGAACTGCATTTACTCAGCAGAAATTTTTCTTCAAGCAGTTTGTTTTCTTCATCATTCACACGGAATTTTATTGTAATTTTTCTGCTGTCATCTGACAATTTCATCATCTCACTTTGTAAAAAAATCAGGGTCTTAGGGAGTTATCCCTAACAAGCAGTATCCAGGTGGACGCAAAATTTTTGTGTCCACAGGATACCGAGCTTGCTACTTTTGAAATCCCCCTCTACTTATATACCGAAAAATTTGCGGTTTTCCTCATACATTTTGAAAAAGTTTACAAAAAATTCATAAACAAAACAGCTCCGCCTGATGATTTCAGAACAGAGCCATTTTAGTATATTGGAAAATCTAATTGTAAAATTTTTGTGAACAGTCCACAAGCTGTTGTCGCTTGCAAAAATATTTCATTCGTACTATCAGTAAATTCAATACTTTAAAAACCCTTTTTAACTGAAAAACAGTCCGAAAAATAAAAAGTCACTTGACGTTCTGTCAACAAAATGTGGACGGTTTAAATTTGCTTTTTTAATAGTATGTGTAAGAAACTTTACGGTGAACTTCTGCGCAGTGGTTACTCAGCCACCGTAAAAAATACCAATCAGATTTGTTGAGTGTTTGGTTGTCAGACGGGATTCCCGAATGACGGACTAACCATGCTCATTTGACAAAATCCCGTCACACAGAAAGGCAGGATTTTATCAATGAATGACAACAGATTAATCAGAGTGCCGTTATATACCGAAAGAAAAGAAGTTACCGACTTTGATATGTACATATACGGCACAAAAAATGAAGACGAAAAGGCACATGATTCATTCGGCAAGGCACTGAAACGCTATGCTGACGACATCGGAGTAAATACCAGAGAAATTGCCAGATTGATAGGCATTTCAAAATCATCGGTCAGCTACTATTTCAACGGCGAACGGCAAGTCGGATTCAATACGCTTATCGCACTCTGTCTCGCACTCAGACTCCACCCACTTAGAACAGAACATCTTTTTGAACTTACACATTTTGAAATTCGGAAGTCTGAACCTCGATACTACATAATCAGAGAATATCTTTCAGGTTGTGCATATGACGAGAAATTCAGTTTTTATAACTGCCAGATGAGACTAAAAAAATATCATCTTGAACTTCTTGTTTCCGATAAGGAGGGAGAGACTCAATGAGCCAATATGTCTACATACACTTCGGTGATGATGTTCCGAAAAATATTGAACGTGAATACAACAAGCTGTGTCGCAAGGAGCATTACCTTGAAGAAAAAGATCTGACACACGGTGTGATTCACATTGACGATATGCCTTTCTGAACAATATTCCTGAACCACGTACTGCTGAGATTATCGAAGCAGAAAATACATGGAACTTAAGGTTAGAGTACCTTTCCGATGCTCTCGTTCTGCTGAAAGATAAATTCCCGTTGGAGTACAATCTGATACATGATTATTTCTTATCAGACAGCAAACTATCAATGTCAGCCCTTGCTGAAAAGTATAACATAGGTTTCAAAAAGGTTGAGTACCGGCTGACCAAAGCTAAAGAGTTACTCAAAAAATATATCATATTGCACGAAAACAATAACTGATTTTTGTGCAGTCCTACAAAATTTGTGTGTGTTTCAAAAAAATTGCCGTTTTTCATGCGGAAAATGCCAAATTTCTCGGTTAATATATAGAGGGGTTCAGACTTCCGAATGGCAGACTGGCGGTCTATACACACACCACCTTTGCGGCACGGTGGATAATCTCCGCTGTGTCGCCCCCTTGTTTGACGACAGGAGTTAAACGGAAAGGATTTTCTATGTCAGATAAAATATCGGTAAACACAGTCTACAGCCTGATGTTCAGGAATTATCCTGAAATCGTCGGAATAAACGACATCTGCAAAATGCTGAATATCGGCAGAACTAAGGCGTATCAGCTTGTAAAAAGCGGAGTTTTAAAGCAGATTCCGTGCGGACGTGCAATCAAAGTCGCCAAAATTACGGTTATAGATTACATTTTGCAAAGCGCACAATAAGTACGTCCGTTAATGCACGATGCTTATAAAAATCAAATAAATTTCAAGAAAATTGGTAGAAATACTTGAAAAATCTGTTATGATATGGTATAATGGATACGTCAACAGCAGGTTCTACCTCTTTTCTGCAAGGAGGAAAAAATGAAAACAAGTCTGCCCTTTAAGTACATCGTTTCCGTCAAGAGGGACAAGTACTATGTTGTCTTTGATTTCAAGGACGACAACGGAAAACGTCAGAGACGATGGGTCGGAACTGGTCTGCCGGTGAAATGCACGAAAAAAGCCCTCAACGAAAAAGTCGACGAACTTGTTACTAAGTTTTATGAGGACTACTGTTCAGGCGAGGCTACAAAACCGAGGGAAAAATAAAGAAGGACACCAAAAATGCGGAATTTCTCAACCGTGTATTATCTGAAAATATTTCGGCGTTTGCGTTCACACAATTTCTCGCATACTGGCTTAATATGATTAAACCGACGGTTTCCGATACTACCTATAAAAGTTACACACAAGTTATCCGCAAGACTACAGAATATTTTGACGAAAAATACCCGAATCTCATGCTGAATGAAATCACGGCTTTACAGATTCAGCAGTTCTACAACGACAAGTACAACAGCGGTATTACAGCGAACACAATCAAGCATTACCATGCAAATATCCATAAGGCGTTGAAGTATGCCGTAAAAATGGACTGGATACCAAATAACCCGTCTGAAAAAACAGAACTGCCAAAGCTGAAAAAGTTTCAGGCAAATTTCTACAATGCAGAGGAATTAGCGGAACTTTTCAAGGCTTTCAAGGGCGACAGGCTCGAACTGGTTGTACATATAGCCACCTATTACGGAATGAGAAGAAGTGAGGTACTCGGTCTGAAATGGGACTGTATAGATTTCGACAGAAAGAAAATCACGATTCGCCGAAAACTCATATACAGAATGGGTGAACACGGTGACGAACTGGTAGTTGATGAAGACCTTAAAACAAAGTCAAGTGTCAGGACACTTCCGCTTATCCCACACATTGAGGCGATGCTGAAAGAGAGGTTTTTTCTTGAACAGTATTACTCGAATCTTCTTAAAGACGAATTTGACCGTACATTTGACGGCTTTGTGTGCAGAGACAGCAGTGGAAAAATCATAACGCCTGAATATACAACACAGCATTTTAAGGTTGTGATTGCAAAAAATAATCTCCGTTACATCAGATTCCACGATTTGAGACACTCCTGTGCAAGTCTGTTACTTGCCAACGGTATACCCATGAAAGCAATCCAGGAATGGCTTGGTCATTCGACTTTCAATATCACTGCTGATTTTTATAGTCACCTCGAATATAGTTCAAAAATCGCATCTGCTGAAACCATTGCCAAAGTATTCAGCGACGATGCCGAAAACAGCCTGAAAAAATAAACAAATTTAACAACGGTAATAAATCGGGCAAAAAAATAAAACCGAACTTCTGAAAAAGCCCGGATAATTTTAGTGATAAAAAATTTAATAAATAATTTTATTGTTTACCAAGGTTAACAAAAGAATGAACTAAGATGTTGAATTATGGTAGACATTTTGGTAGACAAGTCTGAAAGCTCACTTAAAATTTTCTACCAGAATAAATGAACAATCGCTTAGAATATCGAAATATAGGTAAAATAGCATAATGCCGGAGACGGGACTTGAACCCGTACGATGTCGCCACCGGTGAATTTTGAGTCCACTGCGTCTGCCATTCCGCCACTCCGGCATACTGATATTATATCACAGAATCATAATCATGTCAAGTGCTTTTTTTGAAAATTTTTTCAGTGCGGGTGACAGGACTTGAACCTGCACACCTTTCGGCACAAGAACCTAAATCTTGCGTGTCTGCCAGTTTCACCACACCCGCATATTAAATTTTGCTTTCTAAATTAGTACAATATTATTTAAGCCATTGTATAAATGCAGTTTTATCAGAACTGTTATAGCCTGCATTCCTAATAAAATGAAAGTGTTTTTTCTTCTTTTGAACTTGTAAGCATCATTATTTTATAACAATTTTTTTATCAATTATGTTTACCAACAAGTGATGGTTTTCATCATTTAGTATTTCATACCATACTTTTTCCAAAGTTTCCGATTGTTCAGGGATAGAATCTTCATGTAATAACAAATATAATTCTAATAATTCTTTCAGTTCATCATATTGTATTTCACGAACAATAATTTTCTCTTTTCAAATTATAAATTAATGTAGTAACACCATATTCGCATACAACGGTGGAATTATTAAATTCCACCGTACAGATGTTATTATAGCATATTAAATTATATTTGTCAAGTCTTTGACGGAAATTTTTTTTAAAATCTGAAATCACGACTACCATTTTTTATAGCGTCAAGATTTTCAATAGCTTTTTCCTTTACTTTCTGATTTGTTACTTTATGGATTTCACGTGAAATAAGAGCTTCTCCGATTGCTTTTGTTTCCGGACTTGCATAATCTTCGAGATACTCCTGTAACGTCATGAGGGCGTTAGGGTGACAGCAGTTCTGAATCTGTCCCACCTTGCACAGTGACATGAATCTGTCTCCGGTGCGTCCCTCACGGTAACAGGCAGTACAGAATGACGGTATATAATCCATATCCATTAGCCATTTCACAACCTCGTCAAGTGAACGCTGGTCAGAAACGTCAAATTGTTCCGTATCGTGAGGACGTTCTTCACTGGAGTATCCGGCATAACCTCCGACAGATGTTCTTGAACCGCCTGAAATCTGTGAAATACCAAGTCCGAGTACCTTATTACGACACGTTTCATTTTCACGGGTTGAAATTATCATACCAGTGTAGGGAACAGCTATTCTTATACAGGCTATTATTTTCGCAAAAGTATCATCATCAATGCTGTTGTCAAAAACATTCGGGTCAATATCGGAAGCCCTTTTCACACGTGGTACACTTATAGTATGAGGTCCTACACCGTGGACAGCCTCTAAATGTTCGGCGTGCATGAGAAGTCCGGCAAATTCGTATTTATACATATCCAGTCCGAAAAGCACACCTAATCCCACATCATCTATACCGCCTTGCATAGCCCTGTCCATAGCCTCAGTGTGATAGGCGTAATTGTGTTTAGGTCCGGCGGGGTGGAGTTTTTCATAACTTTCCTTGTGGTAGGTTTCCTGAAAAAGTATATACGTACCTATACCGGCTTCCTTTAGTTTTCTGTAGTTTTCAACGGTAGTACCGGCTATATTTACATTAACACGTCGGATAGCTCCGTTTTTGTGCTTTATTGAATATATGGTCTTAATGCATTCGAGGATATATTCAATAGGATTGTTTACAGGGTCTTCACCGGCTTCGATTGCAAGACGTTTATGTCCCATATCCTGAAGTGCAGTAACTTCCCTTACGATTTCTTCCTGTGTGAGTTTCTTGCGTGGGATTTCCATGTTCTGATAGTGATAAGGACAGTACACACACTGATTCACGCAGTAATTCGAGAGATACAGCGGTGCGAACATTACTATTCTGTTACCATAGAATGCTTCTTTTATTTCACGTGCAAGGGAATACATTTTTTCAATCATTTCCGGATTTTCGCACGCAAGAAGTACACTTGCTTCACGGTGGGAAAGTCCGGCACATTCAACGCCTCTTCCGGTTTTTTGCGGTGAGGCTTTTTCAAGGATTTTTTCTATGAGTTCAATGTTGTTTTTGTTCTGTTCGGCGTATTCTATAGTATCAAGAATTTCCTGATTGTCAATAAATTCCTCTGCCTTAAGGGATTCGGGATTGTACATTGAGATTCCTCCGTTTACTTTTTTGAGATTACAGCCTTTGCGGACACGCCTTTAATCTGTCCGAGCCTGCCTGTCAGACTGCTTATAACGTCGGGTACAGCGTCGAGAGTAATGGAAATTACAGATATACCACGTTCACGATATGGTATACCCATTCTGCCTATAATTATATTACTGTATCCGTGGAGTACGTCGTTTACTTCCTGTACGGCTGACGGGTCATCAATGATAATGGCAGTTACAGCAATTCTTTTATCCATTGAAACAAATACCTTTCATAAAAAATATCCGCCTGAAAAAAACAGACGGACATAAAATTCCCATGAAAATATTAC
>JAAVHK010000107.1 GCA_014799765.1 Ruminococcus sp. | reverse complement strand
TATGACGACGATGATTCTGTTTGTTTCCGCAATGACGATTACCAATAAGCTGGAATCTCCGGAATATTATGAGGATTTAGAACAAATCACATCCGAAACCGGTGAAGTAATTTACGAACCCATACAGACTAAAAACCCGAATTATCTGACCGGTACGAAGCGTAAAATATATGAAACTCTTAATGATATACTGCCTGTAAATCAGTTCTATCAGATTACAATTGCAAATACGGATAATGCCGGTAAAATGGGTATGTATTCGGCGTTGATAATGATTCTTTCCAGCGGAGCAGGTGTGGTATTTTTCCGTAAGAAAGATTTGAAATAGGTGCATTATGTTCAATATGATTTCTTCAGATTTTATGCGTCTGAAAAAAGATACTCTCTTTTGGTTATGTATTGCGGTAATGTTTATATTCGGATTAGTGGGTTCAATAAGTATGTACATCGACAAGAAAGAAGCAGGCGATTTCTGTGCGGAAAATGTAGCTTTCGGATTTCCTATGCTGTCCGGAATATTATGCGGAGTTTTCTGCGGTATGTTTCAGGGTGAGGAGTACAGCGAAAGAACGATAGGAAACAAAATAATTTCCGGACACAAAAGACGTGATATTTATATTGCACGGGTTCTTGTATGCATTTCCGCCGGTTTAATGATATGTACAGCGTATATTATACCGTCGCTGATATTCGGTATGGTTTTTATGGGCGGATTTCAGGAATTAAGTAACATTGAAGTCATCGGCTACTATCTGACCGGTTTGCTACAGATTTCTGTATGTGTCACGCTTTTTTCGCTGATTATAACATCTGTACAAAAAAAGACCCTCGGTATTGCGTTATGTTTTCTTGTAGCTATTATCATTATGTACGTATCAATAGATATTCATAATTGTCTTGTTGTTCCGGAATATACGTATATGTTCGATAGCGGAACTATGGAATATGGTAAAAATCCACGTTATCCCGACGATAATGAACGCCGGATTTTAACGTTGATATTTGAAATTCTTCCGGCTGGACAGGCATACCAGTTGTGTTACAGATTCGCTGAAAATATCATATACATGATTTCAGGCGATATTATATTATGTATTATTTTTGTACTTTCGGGAATGTCCGTATTCTCCCGAAAAGATTTGAAGTAGGTATAAAATTATGTTGGTGTATTTGGTCTTCGGTATACTTTTTGCGGTATTATTTTATGTCTCCGTAAAATTATACGTAATAAAGAAATCAATGAAAGAAATCAGAAATCAGATTGCTAAAAAGCTGTCCGAAGATACAAATACACTTATTTCAATATCGTCTTCCGACAGGGATATATGTTCTCTTACTTCCGTACTCAACGAACAGTTAAAAATTCTGCGTACTGAATATATAAAGTATAGTCAGGGCGATGCGGAAATAAAAAGAGCCGTCACGAATATTTCACACGATTTGCGGACACCTCTTACTGCTATCTGTGGTTATCTCGATTTCCTTAAAGATGAGGAAAAATCCGAACAGGCTGAACAGTATATATCAATCATAGAGGAACGCACATACGCTCTTAAACAGCTTACCGAAGAATTACTTAAATATTCGTCAGCGGTATCCGGCGAATATGTTCCGCAACTCGAAGAAGTTACTTTAAACAGTATCCTTGAAGAAAGTATTTTAAGTTATCAGGCAGTTCTACAGGAACATAACATAATTCCGGAAATTGACATCACAGAAAAACGTATAATCCGTATGTCTGACCCTGTTGCACTTTCAAGAGTATTTGCCAATCTGTTAAATAATGCTCTCAAGTACAGTGACGGCGATTTATTTATTACTATGAATCGGAACGGTGTTATTAAATTCGGTAATCACGCTAAAGCACTCGACGGTATCGAAACCGGAAAATTATTCGACAGGTTTTTTACTGTTGAAAATATAGGTCAGTCGTCAGGTCTTGGATTGTCTATAGCAAAAATTCTTATCGAACAGCTTGACGGAAAAATTTCAGCGGATTACAATGACGGCTTACTTGAAATAACTATAAAAATCTATTAATTAAAAAAGTCCTGTCGTAATGACAAGACTTTTTTTGTATTTTGCGTGTTAAATCAGTAACCGAGTTCCTCTCCTACCAGTATAACTTTTATGCGGTTTTTCTGACGTTGTTTAGCTGATATAAGATAGTTACAACATATTCTTCCGTCACCGGAACAGCCGTCAGTTATCTGACTGCCGGTTCTTAACAGTGATATACATTCGCCTGTTTCCTTGCAAGGTGTAGGACAGTCAAGACGGACACAGTTAGGCGGTGCGGATTCTCTCTTGACACGCATTACAGCTTCGTCGAGATTCTTTACAATCTTGTTATATCCGGCGATTATGACCACAGACTTCGGACCATAGGCAATAGCCGATACCCTGTTACTGTTGCCGTCGACGTTATAAAGTACGCCGTCTTCGGTTATGGCGTTGGAACTGGATATATATACATCTGCCGAATATGCTTTTATATATATTTCCTCTACTTCCTCACGGGATTTGCCGGTACGGTCAAGATAAGTATAATCGGGTGAACGGAGCAGGTCAGCGATACCACATTCTGCCATTGAGACAGTACCACCATTTGTTACAACGTCGCCTTTTTTAAGCAGATTTTCAACAATAGGTTTTACATCTTCCTTAGTTTCGGCGTACCAGAACTCCATGTTATTTCTGATGAGGTTTTCACCTGTTTTTCTTATACGTTTTTCGATTACGATTTTTTTATTTTCGTCCATAAATGATTCCTTTCAAAAAACCGACGGTTCGGAAAAAGAACCGTCGGTTATAATATTTTATTGGTTATCAGGTTCGAGAACGGCGTAATTGCCCTCTGAACGCTTATAAACTACATTGATTTCACCGTTTTCAGCGTTTGTGAACATAAAGAAATTATGTCCCAGCATATTCATCTGAAGAATAGCTTCATCTGTATCCATTGGACGCATCTTGAATTTTTTGTGTCTTATTACTTCGTAGTCAACTTCCTGTACAGGTTCTGCGAAATTCTCCTTGAAAGCGGTGTCTTTCAGACGTTTTTCAATCTTGGTTTTGTTCTTGCGGATTTGTCTTATAATTTTGTCGATAGCATCATCAAGAGCAACGTTTTTATCTTCTGCGGAACGCTCTGCACGGAAGATAATACTGTTGTACTTTACAGTAAGTTCGATAACAATCTGATTTTTGATTTCCGAAATAACGATTTTAGCGTCTGCCTCATCGCCGAAAAACTTGCTGAGTTTGGTATCAATTTTTGTCTCTGCGTATTCCGTAAAGTTCTGCGGAATCTGCATTTTCTTAGCGGTGATTGTTGTTTTCATGTAAGTCCTCCTTCAGACACCGGTTTTTACAACCGATGTATAAATTCTATGCATTTATTATAACATAACTTTCATGAAATATCAATAGATTTTTATGAAATTTGTAAAAAATCACAAAATATTTATGGAAATTTGTGCATATACAACAATTATCAAAGCACTATGGAATCAATAATAGTTTTTGCTATCTGTTCGGTAGTAGCAAAACCGGAATTTTTATCCTCAATCAGTATACAGAATGCTATCGGTTTGGCAGGGTCATCAAGGAATCCGACAAGCAGGGAATTTTCTTTTTCACCGTCCTCAACCTGTGCAGTACCGCTTTTCACACCCAAAGGATAACTACCTATTGAATACATATAATGATTAGCACCATTTGTCAGCATAATTTGCTTGACAGCAGAAGCTGTTTCCGCTGAAAAAATCTGCTTGCTGAATTTGGTTTCTGCTGTTTCGGTAATCTCGCCGGAAACGTCTGTAACATGGTCTATAAGATGTGGCATAGTCATTTTACCTGTACCGTTAGCTATAGCACTCTGCCACATCATTAACTGTATCGGGCTTACCATTGTATCGCCCTGACCTATACAACCCCATTCAGTACGGAATTCATGTTTATCGACAAGGGTAGTAGAGGCTTTTTCGCATAATATACCGTCTATGTCTATGTATTCCATATCATCATCATTGACGGCATAACCGAGTTTCCGATATTTTTTGATAATTTCATTAATTTCCAGTTCGCTGTTTTCTATAAGCTGTGCGAAAAACGGATTACAACTGTTTTCTACAGCCTGCTGTATATTCTGTTCACCGTGACCGCTCCAGTTATGACAGTCTATAATATCGCCGTTCTGATTGGTATAATGTCCGGAACAACTGTAGACTTTTGAAAATAATGTATCTTTTCCGAGTATTTCAAGGGCGGATATTACCGTTGAAATCTTCTGCGTTGAACCTGGTACCGTACAATACATATTTTTTGAAATAAGTGTACCGCTTTCAAAGAACTCTATATTGTCGTAACCGTTTGTCACGTCCAGTGACGGCAGACTTGTACAGACAAGTATTTCCCCGGTAACATAATTATACGCAACCGCACAGCCTTTCTGAAAACCGTATGCGTTATATACTGCACGGTTAGCATTATGGTCAAGGGTAGTATAGATAGCGGATTTGCCGTCGTTGACAGCTCCGGAAGAAAAACTATAATTGCTTAATTTTTCAAGATTACGTGCCACAAGAGTATTAGTCATCTGCCCTTTGTTGTCGCCGATAAGATTTCCGACATCTATGAAAAAGTTATCTTCATACCAGTTATCTTCATTACCGTCAAAAAGTACACCGCCGTTACGGTCGTAAACCATTCCCAATGCCTGACGGTCTGAATTTGACATATAAAATCTTGCTTCTGTACGTATTTTCACTGTAAGTACAATCATCAATATAATGAAAAGCAGTATGAAAAGACTGGTTATATACTGACAGCGTTTTATACCTTTCATTGTGCGTACCTCCTTACAGGCGGATTGGTCATTTCAGGTGACTGTCCAGCCATAAGCATACCTGCCATAAGTCCGCTTGCAATCATCGAACTACCACCGGCAGATATGAATGGTATCGTTACGCCGGTAAATGGGATAAGATTACATGAGCCGAAAATATTCAATGACATCTGCATTATAAAGTACGCACATATACCTGCCGACATAATCGCATGATAGTAAGAGCGTGGCGGATTTATAAGCGGTACTGCAACCATCATAACTATTGTAAATGTAACCATAACCGCAAATATAAGACCCCATTCTTCGCTTATAGTAGCGAATACTATGTCATTTTCGTAAGCGAATACTTCATGAAGATTTCCGTAACCTGCTCCCTTGCCGAACCAACCACCGTCAGCGATTGCTATGAGTGCGTGCGATTGTTGCCAGCCATTACCGGAGCGGTCATTCCATATATCAGTATGAAGTCTTGCCTGAACGTATTCCGGTGCAAATCTGAGGGCTATTATTACCGCTATCAGAAGAACTATTCCGGCTTTTATAAGAGTTGTCTTTGAAAATTTAGCTTTCGGATAACATATTCTCGCAAAAAATCCTACTGCAAATATACCCATAAATGTCGGCAGACTTCCGAGGTCTCGACACCACCACTGTAACAGACATATTATTAATATAAGTCCGTACAGTGCGAAGTTTTCGTATACTACAAAGAAATTCGCTATCTGTTTTTTGTTCTGCTGTTCCGCTACAGATGTAGCACAGGCAAGTACGAACAACGGCTTCATAAATTCAGACGGTTGTATGCTGAAAGATTCGCCTATTTCTATCCACATACTTCGTGACCCTGTAAGTGTCAGTATTATAAGCATAAGTACACCTATCCCGATATAGACGTATTTTTTCTGCATCTGAAGCCATTTGTGATTCCTGCACAGTACAAATGCCACTTTCGATACCGCAAGCGAAATCATACAGGTTATGTAATGCTTTACAGAAAGATTTACTCCACCGCTGAAACACGACTGAAATATAACACTCATATTAATTATCAGTATCAGCAGAAAATCAATGACAAAACTTCTTTGTCTGAACAACTGCATTACAAGAAACCATGCAACATCAAGGACGAGTACCGCCGAAGCAAGTATTATTACTTTACTTATACTCTCGTAATTTCCGTGAAGATATACATTTATAAGCATTGCAGAATGCGTTATCATGACAAAAATACATGATATGAAATACAGAAAACCATTAATATACATCTTCTTCAATCCTCCTGTATCTGAAAACAAGTCTTCTGCTTCCAAGGTTTATAACGTCATTTTCACGGAGAATACGTTGTTTCACGAGATTTCCGTTGACAAATACGCCGGATTTTGACCCTATATCCAGAATAGTCCATTTTCCGTCAGCAACTGTCAGTATGGCGTGATAACGTGAAACTGACAAATCAGGCAGACGTATATCGGCTGATGCGTGTCTGCCTATAAGAATTTCGTCGCATTCAAGAGGATAGGAGATATTATTTTCTGCAAGCTCCATGAATCCTGAAATTCTGTCCCAGTATTGTCCGGCGTGTTTTTTTTCGTTATGCGAGATAAGAAAAAATACAAACACCGAAAAAGTTAGTATACCAACCGCAACACCACACAGCATAGACGCAGGCATACTGGTTAAAAAGTCCATTAAAACACCTCCATAGTTTTGAGAATATAACATATTATAACATATAATTACAGGTTTTTCAATAGGAGCTGTACAAAAAGAAAATCCGGAACTTAAAAGCTCCGGACTTCCTCAGAAAGATAAGTACATATGTATAATTTTACTGATAATCAACTGAAAAATAATTCTGATAGCCGTCTCCGAAGAAATACATATATCCCTGTGAGAAGTCATAAGGATTACTGAAATATAAGTCAACGGCGGATATTACATCATTGCTTACTTCGCTTGAATAAGTACCAAGCCATGTATAGTACTCAGAGCCTTCAAACTGATTAGGCTGTGAAAGAACATCATAAACTGTATTCGGGAACAACGGACTTGCTACCCGATTCATAATAACTTCAACGACATAAGCCTTACTGTAAATGTCAATCCAGTTTGAACCGGCTTCATGTGCTACGGCGTTACAGAGAAGAACATAATCATAATCTGAAACATATGAAGTATTATAACTATAATCATAATTATAAGAATCGTCATAATAATAGTCAATGACTTCAGTTGTATAAATTTCTTCTTCTATATACGGAGCTTCTGTTGTAGTAGTCGTTGTTGTGGTGGTTGTAGTAGTTTCTTCTGTAGTAGTGGTTGTGGTGGTATCTTCTGTAGTGGTGGTTGTGGTAGTCTCTTCGGTGGTAGTGGTTGTGGTGATATCTTCTGTAGTGGTGGTTGTGGTAGTCTCTTCGGTGGTAGTGGTTGTGGTGGTTTCTTCTGTA
>JAAVHK010000106.1 GCA_014799765.1 Ruminococcus sp. | reverse complement strand
CCTCTTTATTGTCTTTATCTCTCCCTCTTACAAATATAGTATATCATATCAGATGTTCAGAATTTATATAACTTGGAAATTTTTTTGTAAATATTTTCAGAAAGTAAAAAAAATAATTTCGCACACCAAAAAGGACGTACTTCTGAAAGTACGCCCTTTGTTTTTTGATTTGAAAATCAGCCCATAATTGCATCATCTGCTGTATAGCTTTCAAGTGAATTTTCTTTCACCTGAATACAGATGTACTTTATACCGCTGTCGGCAGAAGCAGAAAACTGTCTCTTTGCGGACGGTGCAACTCTTAACCAGTCGCCTGCTGTGAGTGCTATTTCCTCGCCGTCTATGACTGCTTTTCCGCTACCTTCGAGAATTGCATAAATTTCCTCGTTCTGCTTGTGTGCGTGGAAAAATGGTACGCCTGCTCCGGCTGGGAGAGAGTTGATACTAATTTCCGCACCGGTGAGACTAAGTGCGTCATGAAGTTCTGTCCTTGCGTCGTCTGCAACGCTTATTTTTGAGTAGTTAGCCATTGTTATTTACTCCTTTTAAAGTTTCTCTGTAATTATATAATATCACGGATTCCCGATTTTTTCAAGTACGCACTTTGAAGTAACATAGTTACTTTACGGTGACTATTACGTATTTTCGGGGCAAATCAAATTGTAAACAAATTATGAATGAAAAAACAGTTGACATTTTCCGGATAATACATTATAATTTTATGTAACATCATATTTTAATGCATAAGGTGGGATTTCTATATGACAAAGCAATGTTGTGACTATATATGGTACAACAATGAAAAATTCGTACTCATTGACTGCGAAAAAGATAAAGATATTATCAATTCGGCGGACTTCGGACTGAAAAATTTTTCCGCTATGACGTGCTGTTACAGAGGTTATACCGCTGAATACTTCATTGACGGTGAACTCTGTGAACTTACTGACCTTTCCCCTGCTATTCAGGAGTATAAAGCATTAGAAGACAGTCTTAAACATAAATTTGAAAAAACAAGAGAAATTGCCGTAAAATATCTTCAATATGAATACGGAAATTATAAATGGGGGTGAAAACCATGACTAAAACAAAAATATTACCAGCGTGTCCTGTTGAAACAACACTTTCACTCATCGGGAGCAAGTGGAAAATAATGATTATAAGAAATTTATTGGTACGTCCGTGGAGATTCAACGAATTACAGCGTTCACTGACCGGCATTTCACAGAAAGTCCTGACCGATAACTTACGGGCTATGGAATCCGACGGTATTATTAATCGTGCTGTATTCGCCGAAGTACCGCCACGTGTTGAATACTCTCTTACGGAACTGGGCTTTTCTATGAAACCTATCCTTGATTCACTCGAATTATGGGGTACGAATTACAAGAAAATGTTTGAAAATAATTAATTTAACTCTTTCTTGCCGGTCACAACTTCATAAATAAGCGATTTTTTGTATTCTTTAAGTAGTTCTATCTGCTGATTTTTAAGGGAAATAATTTTATCAATATCGTTACATTTTTTATCAAGGTAGGCGGAAATTTCCTCCTGCTCCTTTATTGGCGGATTAGGTACTATAATTTGTTTAAATTCATTAGAATAAGTCCGCCACCGCATTGCCTGAATACCCCTGCCATATTTATAACACTCATTTGCAATTTCTTGTGTTCTTAAAACATAGTGATAATAATGCGGTACAACTTTTGACATTTCCGGAATATATACATCATATGCCGGACTTGTCACGCCCTCATAGTCAGATACTCCTATTGCACCCATCCATGCCAAAAGAATATTTACAACAATGTCATTTTTTTTAACAATTTTATATTCATCAGCATTAACTGCTTTATTTCCTTTTTCTTTATGTTCACCATGTGGAAACACACCAATTTCTGCATACAGAGAAAGTAACTGAACTTCCGAAAGAGGTCTGTAATTTTTTTCGTCACGTAAAGTAAACAATCTTTTTATTTTCTGTATTTCCCAATGTTCCGGAATATTTCCCAGCCACTCAACGCCGGAATCTTTTAATTTAACGTTTTTGTCAAGTCCCTTTGTTACTGTTTCGGAAATCAAGGTTTTTTTGTACTCTTTAATTAATTCTATCTGCTGTTTTTTTATGTCAATAATTTTATCTATTTGTCCGCATTTTTTATCCAAATAGGCGGAAATTTTTTCCTGCTCCGTAACAGGTGGTAAAGCGACTATAAGATTATTATATTTATCTGCCCCGATATTCTGAATAGTTGATTGTGTTGCTATAATGTCTTTCCATAGTTCATAATGTGAACCTAATGTATAATAGTATACAAAATCAGGCGAAACATTTTTTTTGATACTTGCCTTAATAAGATAACCGGCAAATGCGGATATACCATACTTACTCTTATATATGAATGATTTTCCGACAGTTGCACCACTTCGTGCAAATAAAATATCATTATTTTTAAGTAAATATGATTTGGCTGTCTCATACGGAAGTGACAATTTATTTTCTTCTTTTAACTTATTATCTGAAGTTATGTCAGTAATCCTTATATATCTTGGTAAATTTTCGTCATATTCAACGCCGGATTCATTTGCACCATATTGTAACGGACTATCTATTAAATATTTTAATTTTATTATTTCCCAGTGTTCCGGAATCTCCCCAACCCACTCAACGCCGGAATCTTTCATTTTCCGCATTATTCTGAATCTCCTTTCATATTTTCCGTTTCCTCGGATTTAGTCACACGACAAAGTTCAATTCTGTGATGTTTTATTTCAAGAATTTCAATATGAAGCCCTTCGGAATCAACGGAAATTTTTTCGCTGTTTTTCGGAATATTTCCTAATTCTGCTATGACGTATCCGCCGAAAGTTTCGTTTCTGTCGCTGTCGAGAGTTATTCCGAGAGTATCGCATACTTCACCGACGGTTGCATTTCCCTGTACAGTCCACGTATTCAGACCGGTTTTCATGATTTTTTCAAAAGTTTCTACTTCGTCGTCAGTAAATTCGCCGACGAGTTTTTCTACCAAATCGGTAATAGTAATAATACCGCTCATACCGCCGTATTCGTCGACTACTACCGCAAAATGAGTATCCTTGTTTTTCTTCATGTGTGCAAAAAGTTTATCAGCTTTCATATTTTCGTGTACGAAATAAGGCACACGGACGGCGTTTTTCATAATATTTTCGTAATTTTTCTTGTCGGTGCGGAAATAGTCTTTAGCGTCCAGAACGCCTATAACATTGTCGATACTTTCGCTACATACCGGAAATACGGAATGCCTTGTCCGGTGAATGATTTCTTCCCATATTTCAATACTGTCGTCAGCCCACAGGACAGAAACTTCAGTTCTGTGGGTACAAATCTGACCGGCTGTCATATCGTCGAAAGCAAAAATATTTTTGATAATGCGGTTTTCGTCCTCGTCGATAGCACCGGTTTCCGCACCGGCATCAGACATCATTAAGATTTCCTCTTCCGTAATGATTTCGGCAATTTTTTCGGGATTCACGCCGATAATTTTCAGTATACCGCATGAAAGAAGATTAATTAACAAAACAAACGGTCTGAAAACTACTGAAACAACTGTAAGTAATCCGGAAAATCTCAGTGCGGATTTTTCGGGATTATTCGCCGAAAGACGTTTAGGAATAAATTCCCCGAAAGTCATTGTAAGAAAAGTAATTACCAGTAAAATGAAAGTCACCGAAACGAATCCGGCAATATTTTCCGGTAATTTTTTTTCAAGGATTTCTGTAAATTTTCCGGAAAAATTCAATACAGCTATTCCGGCAGAAACAAATTCGGAAAATTTTACGGCAGTCTGTGAGGACTGTAGAAAATAATCGGGATTATCAGTTAATTTTTTAAGTCGTTGAGCTTTTTTACTGCCGTTTTCCGTCAGTTTTTCAAGTCGGGAATCGTTAAGGGTTATAAAGGATGTTTCGGCAGTCGTAATGATACCGCATAAAATGATAAATAAAATCTGAAGAATTATCTTCCATGACATAATCAAAAACCTCCGTTATAAAAATTTCAGAATAAATTTACGATTTTATTTAACGGAGCATATTTAATTATCGGGAATACTGCCATCGGGGGCATTATCCATTTACTTTTCACCTCCGGAAAAAATAAGTTTAATATATTATATACTATATAGCATGAATTGTCAAGCAAAGGCTCTTACTGAAAATAATAAAAAAGTTCAATCCCCGAAACAATTATTTATAACTGTTTCGGGGATTATTTTTAACATTCAGTTACTTTTATGAATATAATCGGAATATCTTTTATAAATTTTTCTCAGATATAAATTTGCCTGCTCTTTATAATCTGAATCCTTGTCTTCAAGATATGTTTCAGATGTTTTTTTCAGATAGTCTAAAAACTCCTGCATTGGTACAAACAAATCCGGTGGGTCATAGTCATTGTAGAAACCAACACAGTCAGAATAGCTTATTTTATCGCATTCTTCTCTGTCGGGACTATCAGGAAATTCAATCATTATCTCACTTTGTTGGAAACCAGTTCCCTCCGAAAACAGTTTAAGACCATATAAGAAATTACGTTTACCTCTCATACATAAAAGGGATAAATAATGGTACATTTTATTATACATATTTATGCTCCTTCGATTTCAATTTATTTTAGTAATAATTATACATCAAAACTGTTATATTGTCAATAAAAAAGCCGATACATTTTTCATGTATCAGCTTTCAGAAATTGTAATTTTTATCTGTGATGTATCTTCCGCACGGATTGCAATTACAGTACCTCTTATCATGTACGCAGAAATACCTTTATTCCTGTACAGACATTCTAAAAATGTTCCCTCAATAAGTCCTAAATCGTTCAGCCTGTTACGCATTTTACCTGTGAGTAATATTTTTTTTACCTGTCCGGTCTGATTTTCTTCAAGGGTATCCATTCCGACAATAATTTTCATATAAATCTCCTGACTATATTTTAAGTGTGTCGGTTATATTATATGTCAGGAAAAATGTTCACGTGAAAAATTTATCCTTATAGACCGCTGTTTCCGTAATTATTCCGGAACTGTTACCGGTTATCGTCACTGAATTTACACGTTTTTTTAAGACATCTCCGAAAGTTATAATATCCGATAAATCTTCACCGTTATAACCGCTGTATGTACAGAAAATTTTCTTTCTGCCACGTGATGAGTATGCGGAACGGTATTCGAGAGCCTGTTTCGGATTATACAGAAATTGCCTGTCGAGTTCAAAGAAACGGTGTCTTATGATGTTATGTAAAATTATATCATTGTCGGAAAATTCATATTCTCCGAAGTCGCCGTTTAAATCTGACATATGAAAGTGACTTGTCAGTTTGCGTCCTGTTGTGGACATACCTCTTGAAATGATGTCATTGTCATTGTACTCAAATACAGACGGATTTTCAACAGGGGTCATGCGTATGCAGTTAGTGTCACGGATATACGGATATGTTCCATGAATTTTATACGAAAGATTTACAATACCGTCCCACATATTAGAGTTGCTTTTTACGAAAATATAACTTTTCTGTGTACTTTCCTCGTGTGTGACGTATGGCAGATTATAGTAACTGTTCATGAGTGAATTTATTGAAATATCTGATTTAAGACCAGTTTCAATCTG
>JAAVHK010000105.1 GCA_014799765.1 Ruminococcus sp. | reverse complement strand
TATTATTCGGGAACTTTTCCTTAAGGATTTCAAGGACGATTTAAAGAAAATCCTGCCGGAACTTACTTTTGATTCATTCAGGGAAGACCGTACACAGATTGTGAAATCTGAAAAAACAGGCATAAATTATATATTTATACTGGTCTGTCCTGTTGAAAGCATGATACAGAAAAAATTTCAATCCGCAATACGTGACATCCGCACCCATGAAAATTATACATACTGTTGCGAAAAAATAGCCGGATTTATCAACAGCATGGACGTTAAGAATGTTCTTATACATCCGTTTTTCAATAAAAACGATTTCAACCCCATTGACGGTAATGACAGCGACTTCCTAACCAATACACTGAAAAGCACTATAGACAGATTCACGCATAAGAATATATATATATATGTGTTTCAGACTTGCAGGCTTTAGACCACAAGATAGTTCCGGCATTACAGAAACTGAAAAACGGTAAGATAACACCGGAAGAGTATAAACGGATTTTTATTGAAAGAAAAATAGAAAAGTCACGTTCATATACCACAAAGCTTATCAGACCGGCGGAAATAGAAACCAGATACTCCGAAAAATATAAAATACAACACTTACATGATAATCTGAACAACAGTTCGGAGTTTTTCTATGAATACCTCGGAAATTATCAGGGAAGAGACAGCGAACTTGCAGAAAATGCAATGATAACAAAAAGTACAATTTCAAAGATAAAAAACCATACATATAAAAGCATTTCAAAGAACAGTATAATTTCACTTGCAATAGCCCTTGACCTCACTGTTGAAGACCGGAAACGATTTATAAATTCTGCCGGTTTCAGCTATCCGGTAACCGAACATGACCATTTCATTGAACAGCAACTCCGGAAGAAAAGATATACCACAGTACAGGCTTTCAATGATGATATATGCGAAGAATACCCGCAATTTGTCATAAGTAATAAACGTTACTATAAAAAATAAATAAAATAATAAATTATGTCGTTTTGTAAAAAACGGCATTTTTTTATGTCATTATATGTAAATTTATGTTGAATAATACAAAAAAAGTAATATTCCGGCAAAGTTGATTGTCAATCAACCAACTGCCGGAATTTTTATGATATGATATAATCATTGATTTTCCATTGCAGGAAATATCAGTCAGGACAGTTCTTTCGGCTGAGAATTTTTACAGCATTCTCCAGAAGTTCAATATCTTCGTCGGTAAGGTCAGTAACGTCAATAGTCTGCTTTTTCTGTTCAATTCCAAGCAGATAATCTGTAGTTACATGAAATATACCGGCAAGTTTAACAATAATCTCAGGCGATGGATAATGCACAGACTGCTCATAATAGCTTACTGTCGACTTTTTAAGCCATAAACGGTCAGCGAGCTGTTTCTGTGTAAGTCCTGCTTCTTTACGGAGTTCTTTCAGTTTTCTGCCGAAGTCCTCTATTGCTTCCATTAGAAACTCTGTATGCTATAATTAGTTTGTTATATGGGATTTTCTGTAACATATTGTAATTATATGTCAGTTTCTGAAAGAATATCTCATATAAATAAAGAAATTTTCCTGTAATCCCATAGGGGAGCAGGAACAAGAAAGAGGTTTTTTATATGAAAAGAAAATCAACAATCATTTTAACGTGTTTTGCCATGCTGTGTGTATGTGCAGGACTTACCGGCTGTGGCAAGGAAACTGTCGACGTTACAGCCGGTGCGGATATTAAAGTAAGCGGATACGACGGTCACGGCATTGCCACGATTTCTGAAGGAAACTGGCTCTCAAATACCGAAAGGACATACGGTCAGGGAATGTCATTTGCAGAACTTGCAATGCTTGAAGAAGCTCTTTATGATGCGGTGGAATTTAGTGTTTCGCCGTCTGAAAATCTCTCTAACGGCGACGAAGTAACACTTACTATAGATGTTGATAACTCCGCACTTGAAAGTTATGACTTCAAACTTTCCGGCGGTGAGAAGAAAATAACAGTCAGCGGTCTTGATGAGGTGGAATCATTTGACCCCTTTGCAAACATCGCTGTAAATTTCAGCGGTATGTCTCCGAGTGGTACTGCAAGTGTTAATACTTCCGATTCCAATATTGATATAAAACTTAACTACACTCTTGACAAAAATTCAGGACTGAAAAACGGTGATGAAGTAACTTTAAGCATATCCTCGTCAAGCGGTACAGACGTTGAAGAATACTGCCTGAACAACGGAAAAATACCTACAGCAACCGAAAAGAAATTCACTGTCGAAGGGCTTGCGACTTATGCACAGACACTCGCAGATATTCCAGAAGATATGAAAAGTAAAATGCTTGCACAGGCTGAAGATGCTATAAAAGCTAAATGTGTATGGGACGAATACGGAACAACAGGTGTTCTGAAAAGCCTTGAATATCTCGGCGACTACTATCTTACAGGTAAAGAGGGTTTCGACGTAAGCCCACAGAACAAAATTTACTGTCTATATAAGGGTACTGTTGAATTCAATGCCCTTAAACGTCACGGCGACGGCAAAACCAAGGAAACAGGTACAGCTTCATTCTATACTTGCTATCTCTATAACAATATAGTCCTTATGCCTGATGGTACGTGTTCCGTTGATTTATCAAACGGTCAGCTCGCTGATTACAGCTATGAAACTGACTACGGTTATGACAATGGCTGGTTTCCGTCATTCTATAAACTCCATGGTAAAGAAAACCTCGACAGCATTTTCAGTGATCGTGTAACATCTCAGATTGAAAAATATAACTATGAAAGTACAGTAAAAGAATAATAAAGGAGAAAATAAAATGAGTAAAAGTTATGAAGAACTTTCAGATAGGGCAAAGGAAGCCTATCAGAAAAGAAACAAGGTAAGAAGAACAAGTATGTTTATAGCAATCGGACTGATTGTTATATGCATGATAATCAGTTTAATATCCGGAGACCCTTTTCAGGAATCACTTCTGGGTTCTGTTTTACTCGGATGTTTAATCCATGGTTTTATACATACGGAATTTTTGCTGAAAGACCGTATAAAAAAATTCTTTAAATCAATGATTACAATAGTGTTTTTTCCGTTTAACGCAATAATGTTAAGTCTTGCATTAGTTGTTGCATTTTTTGTAGGATTTCCATGCCTGATTATTGATTTGATTCTGTATCTGACAAAGAAACCACTTGTATATTCGTTTGAAAACGAATCGTTGGCTAAAATCTGAATCTGTAAAGACAGAAATCTATAATCAGAAATAAGTGCCTGACGGATGGTAAAGAAAACCTTGACAGCATTTTCAGTGACCGTGTAACATCTCAGATTGAAAAATATAACTATGAAAGTACTGTCAAGGAATAATAAAGCAATATAATTTTTATACGGAGCATTTTATAATATGCTCCGTTTTTTATGCCGGATACGTGTTAGAATTAATACATAAAATATGACCAGAGGAGGAAATATTATGAAAAAATCATTATCTTTTTTAATATCAGGTATAATGTCAGTAAGTGCAGTAGGAGCAGGTGTTCCTTTCAGTAATGCTGTAGCCGAATCAGCTTATACAGTACAGGACGCAACAAATTTACAGGATTTTATTTTAGGAAGAATCACCGGCAAAGTCTTTCGACCCGAACGGCGACAGCAGAGTTGATATATTTGATTTGTGTCTTATGAGACGTGAAATTATCAGTCAGCCGGACGAAAATAAAAGCGATACACTTGTTGCGTACTGTTCGTGTACAGGCAATACCGGAAAAATAGCAGAATATCTCATCAATATGACCCACGCCGACAGTTACGTTATTGAAGCGGAAGTCCCATATACTGTGGAAGACCTTGCATATAATAATTCGTCATGCCGTTCGAATCAGGAGCAGGGGAATAAATCGGCACGTCCGGCAATATCTAAACCTCTTGAATCAATTGAAAATTATGATGTAATCTATCTCGGCTACCCGATATGGTGGAGCGAAGAACCTCGTATTATTGACACTTTCCTTGAAAGCTATAATTTTTCCGATAAAATAGTTATACCGTTGTGTACTTCCGGAAACAGTGCTATTGGAAATAGTAGTGATAATCTGAAAAATCTTGCGAACAGTGGTAACTGGTTTTCAGGTGAAAGGCTTGAGACTGATATTTCTGAAAATGACATTAAGTCATGGATAAGCAGTCTGAATTGAATGGCAATAAATGAATACATAAAAAATCCACTCATGATTTATAATTGGATTTTTTTACACTTCAGGATTACATAAAATAAAACAAGGCTCTGCATTAAACAGAGCCTTGTTTATATCAATTTATTTTAATTATTTATTATTTCTTCTACGACGGGTTATTCCGGATAATTTAACAGAAACAAAACCAAAAGCAGTCATTGCAAGTGCTCCGAGAGCTGTGAGAAGATTTGTAAGAGAATTGTTGAATGTCTGTGGATGGTTTGATTCACCTTCTGCGGAATCTGTAACGATACCGTCTTCAGGATTGATTTCATAAACATCAAGAACATTACCAGATTTATCTTTAATAGTAATCTGATATGTGCCATCAGATGTTTCAGCGATTTCAGCTGAATCAGCTATTATAGCTTTTTGTTTGATGTTGTAGTCATTTACTGACCACTCTGCAAGTTCTTCGTCGGAAGCAATGTGTTCAACAACTGATTTTTCAACTGATTCTGTAGTAGAAGTTGTTGTTTCAGGAACTTCTGTAATTGTTGTAGTAGTTGTAACTTCTTCAACGATAGCTTCTGTAGATTCAGTAGTAGTTGTAACTTCTTCAACGATAGCTTCTGTAGATTCGGCAGTTGTTGTAACTTCTTCATCGATAACTTCTGTAGATTCAGTAGTTGTTATAGCTTCTTTAACGATAGCTTCTGTAGCCTCAGTAGCTGTTATAGCTTCTTCAACAATAGCCTTTGTTGTTTCTGTAGTAGTTGTGAGTTCTGTTTCAGATGCTGTAGCGGATTCTTTTGTAGTAGTTGTTGTTGTAGATTTAGCGTTTGTTGCGGAAGTTGTAGTTGTAGCAGAAGTTGTATCAGTTTCTGTTTCTGCTTTAGTTTTAGCAGAATTTGTTGTTGAAATTGTAGATGTTGCAATAGATTCTGTAGTTGTTGTAGTTAATTCTGTTACAGAATTAGCATTTGTTGTAGAAGTTGTTGTCATTCTTTCGATTGCTTCGGGAGTTTTAGAAGTTGTAGTAGCTTTAGCTGTAGTAGCTTCTGTAGTTGATTCAGAAATGCTTGATTCAGTTTCAGCAGTTGTTTTTACTGTACCTGTAGTAGCTTCGGAAGTAGTTGTAGATGTTGTAGTAGCTTTAGCTGTAGTAGCTTCTGTAGTTGATTCAGAAATGCTTGATTCAGTTTCAGCAGTTG
>JAAVHK010000104.1 GCA_014799765.1 Ruminococcus sp. | reverse complement strand
TACACTCTATCCGTAGACGTGTGCTCTTCCGGTCTGTCTTCATAGGCATTCGACGACGGATTCTACAGCTTTTACAGCAGCGTCGAAAACGCCGGTATGTCCTACCATATCGCAGTTAGCATAGTTCAGAATAATAACATCATATTTATCGGAGTTTATAGCATCAACTACAGCGTCGCAGACTTCGTAGGCACTCATTTCCGGTTTCATATCGAAAGTTTCAACATCAGGCGATTTTATAAGGATTCTGTCTTCACCATCAAACTGTTTTTCCTCGCCACCGTTGAAGAAGAATGTTACGTGTGCATATTTCTGAGTTTCAGCGATACGGAGCTGTGTTTTTCCGGATTTACTGAGATATTCGCCCATAGTCATAGTAAGCTGTTCCGGCGGATATGCTACAGTTACATTCGGCATAGAAGCGTCATACTGTGCCATGCATACGAAGTGAACATTAAAGAAACCGTTCTTTCTCTCGAATCCTGTGAAATCAGGGTCAACGAAAGCCCTTGTAATCTGTCTTGCACGGTCAGGACGGAAATTAAAGAAAATAACACTATCATTTTCTTTTATTGTTTCGCCACCGTCCATGACCGTAGGTAACATAAATTCGTCCGTAACGCCGTTAGCATAGGAATTTTTAATAGCCTGTACCGGACAGCTTTCTTTTACGCCCTCGCCGTAAACCATTGCGGAATATGCCTTTTCTACTCTGTCCCATGCATTATCCCTGTCCATAGCGTAGAAACGTCCGGCAATTGTGGCAATTTTTCCGAGACCTATTTTATTTAATTCTTCAACGGTCTGTTCCATGAACTCCGAAGCAGATGACGGCGGTACGTCTCTGCCGTCGAGAAATGCGTGTATATAGACCTTTTCGAGACCGTTTTTCTTTGCCATTTCGACTATACCGAAAAGATGTTCCATATGACTGTGTACGCCACCAGGGGAAAGAAGTCCCATAAGGTGAAGTGCGGAATTTTTTTCCTTGCAGTTTTTCATAGCGTCAAGGAGAACCTTGTTTTCAAAGAAAACGCCGTCCTTTATGTCTTTGGAAATCTTGACAAGCATCTGATAGACGATTCTGCCTGCTCCTATGTTGGTGTGTCCTACTTCGGAATTGCCCATCTGACCGTCAGGAAGTCCTACATCGAGACCGCTTGCCCCGATAAGTGTATGAGGTCCTTGTTTGTACTTGTCAATGTTAGGAGTGTTTGCACTACTTATAGCATTGCCGTAATCGGACGGATTATAACCGAAACCGTCCATAATAATAAGTGCCACTGGTTTTTTTGACATTTTATATCTGTCCTTTCAATTTATTTGTTCAGTACCAGAATACCGCAAGACCGGAATTATAATCAAGCATACAGCCCTTGACGTAATAAGCCGGTACTATATATATAATAGCCTTTTCAAAATCGTGTATGTGTTCGGATTGTAATTGCGAAAATACGTGCCGTGGGAGTTCTTCCGGACATTTCAGCCATAAATCGCTGTTTTCTTTATCGGGCATATGTACTGTATAACGTTCTGCATTATCAACAGAATTGAAATGTTCTTCATACTTTTTCAGTGTTCCGGAATCGGTATGGAATATAAGATAAGCGTCTGCATGATAGTCCTGTGCGACTATATTTCCTTTTGTGATAAATAAATAATCGTCGCATTTTTCCGGCATACTTTCAGGAAGAAAATTCCCGATATTATGTACACCGTAATTGTAACAGAAACGCTTTACAGGATACATTATTTTTGTATGTTTGAAATTTATTAAAATAACCGGTGCAATAAAACCTGATACAAAAATAATTATTGCTATTGTCCGGAGTATAATAACCGGTATTTTTAAGTGTCCGTATTTTTTATTGATTTTATATAACAACACAAGTACAATATTAACCGGAAGTCCTATCTTAAATAATACAGTTGTTATTCCGCTTGTATACATCAGAAATATTATACCGCCGAACATTGTCAAAGTAACTATAAGAACATTTATACTGTTCCATTTATTGTTTTTTATTTCATTTGCAGAATCTTTCATAGCCGTCACCCACTTGAAAAGGCAGTGGGCAAACGGATAGTTCACCCACCGGAAAAAATTTTATTCAGAATCAGCCGTTTACAGCAGCCTGTACAATTGTATTGAAGTCTTCAGCTTTAAGAGATGCTCCACCAATGAGACCGCCGTCAATGTCAGGTTTTGCGAGGAGTTCAGCACAGTTTTTAGCGTTCATAGAACCGCCGTACTGAATAGTGATACCGTCAGCTACTTCCTGATTGAAAAGTCCTGCGATAGTCTTACGGATAAATGCACAAACGTCCTGAGCCTGCTCCGGAGTAGCAACCTTACCAGTACCGATAGCCCATACCGGTTCGTAAGCGATAACAACGTTCTTTATGCACTTTTCGCAAGTACCCTGTAAAGCGATTTTGGTCTGCATAGCGATAACTTCTTCAGTAATGCCCTGTTCTCTCTGTTCGAGGGTCTCACCTACGCAGAGGATAGCCTTTAATCCGCTACCGATTGCGGAAAGAAGTCTCTTGTTTACAGTTTCGTCAGTTTCGCCGAAGTACTGTCTTCTTTCGCTGTGACCGATAACAACGTACTCCACACCGAGTTCAACGAGCATATCTGCGGAAATTTCACCGGTAAATGCTCCGCTCTTCTCGAAGTGTACGTTTTCAGCACCTACTTTTACGTTTGAACCGGCTGTTGTATTGATAGCTGTTTCGAGGTTTGTGAACGGTACGCAGGCGATAACTTCAACATTACCCTCAGCGTTGGCAACGAGAGGCTTTATAGCTTCGAGAAGTTCCTTAGCTTCCCGACGAGTTTTGTTCATTTTCCAGTTACCGGCAATAATTGCCTTTCTTGTTGACTTGTTCATTTTAAATAACTCCTTTTGATTGATATTTTTATTTAAATGCAAAAACGGCTAAAAGCACTAACGGAATAGCAGTCATAATTGAACGGAATATAATTTTTTTCTTACAGACTTTCAATTTATCAATGTCTGATTTGTCAGTTTGCCTTAATTCTTCCATTGCAGAAATCAGCTTAACTGTAGAGAACGCAATCCATAGAAAATACATTACTATCAGTAAATATACAAAAATTATATAATAAATAATCGCACCCGACAGATGACCTTTTGTCTCAACAGAAAATAAAGCAATATTCATAATCCACCTCAATTTACACTTTAGTACGATGGAATAGATGATACACCAGTATTATCGCCACCGCTTTTAACAAGTAATATAAACATCAGTATTGTTAAAATAATCATAATAAATTCAAGTATAATACTCAGATTTGCAAGAGTGGTATATTTTTTGACTGTCTTTTTCAGTTGTTCGCAATCATACAGAATAGCTTTATTCGGTTTATTTTTTGGATAAATAACATAGGTACTGTCTGACTTAATGTAATATGGTACTTTTATGGAAAATTCCTGTCCGTTTACATTATAACAAAGCGTTGATTTTTTTAAAATCCTGTTTACTGATTTTACTACAGCTACAGTTTTAATGTAATCCACACTTTCTAAATTGAAATTTTTCACTGTTTCCGCCTGTACAGATACAATGAATCTTTTATAGCAGAATACAGCATAAAATACAAGCGGTATAATGACAAACGCTGAAGAATATACAAATACAAACGGATTAACAGAAAATAAAGCCATATTCATATAGTGCATATTTAAACCCCGTTTCTGCACATAAGGGCGAATATTTCTACCCGCCCTTTTCTGAGATTGAATTACTTTTCAGCGATTACAGCAACGCCAGGGAGTACCTTACCTTCGAGATATTCGAGAGATGCACCGCCACCTGTAGAAATATGGCTCATCTGGTCAGCGAAACCGAGTTGCATTACTGCCGCTGCGGTATCGCCACCACCGATAATTGTTGTAGCATCTGTTTCTGCGAGTGCCTTGGCTACTGCTATTGTACCCTTTGCGAGTACAGGGTTTTCAAAAACGCCCATAGGACCGTTCCATACAACAGTTTTAGCGGTCTTTACAGCTTCTGCGAAAATCTTCTGTGTTTCTGTACCGATATCGAGACCCATTTTTCCGTCCGGAATTGAATCAGATGCAACGTTTTCAACTTCGATTTCAGCGTCAATCGGGTTCGGGAATGCAGATGCAACTTCTGTATCTACCGGAAGAAGTATCTTCTTGCCGAGTGCTTCAGCCTTTGCAAGCATTTCCTGACAGTATTCGAGTTTTTCGTCGTCGACGAGTGAATTTCCGATTGAACCGCCGTTAGCCTTTATGAATGTATAAGCCATACCGCCACCGATTATAAGTGTATCGCACTTTTCGAGGAGGTTTGAAATAACATTCAGCTTGTCGGCAACCTTTGCACCACCAAGGATAGCTACAAACGGTCTTTCAGGTACTTCTACTGCGTTTCCGAGATACTGGATTTCTTTCTGCATAAGATAGCCTACTGCTGTCTCCTTGACAAACTTTGTTACGCCTGCTGTTGAAGCGTGCGCTCTGTGTGCTGAACCGAATGCGTCCATTACGAAAACTTCGCCGTCTACGAGGTCTGCGAGTTCCTTGGAGAAGTCCTCACCGTTCTTTGTCTCCTCTGCACCACGGAAACGTGTATTTTCGAGTACAACGATTTCGCCGTTGTTCATTTCAGCGACTGCTTTCTTAGCGTTTTCGCCTACTACTGTATCGTCAGCAGCGAAAACAACCTTTGTGTTTACGAGTTCTGCAAGTCTTGTAGCAGCCGGAGCGAGTGAGAACTTAGCTTCCGGACCGTTCTTGGGCTTGCCGAGGTGTGAACACAGTACAACTTTTGCACCGTTTTCAACGAGTTTGTTGATTGTCGGAAGTGCAGCCTGTATTCTGTTGTCGTTTGTGATAACGCCGTCTTTAAGCGGTACATTGAAGTCTACTCTTACGAGTACCTTTCTGCCGGTAACGTTTACGTCTTCGACAGTAACTTTGTTTAATCCTGCCATTTATATGACATCCTTTCATATTATGATACGGAGCATGAACGCTCACAATAATATTGTACATCATTCTGACAGATTTTTCAAGTACTTCTGAAAATTTTTTACAGACTTTTTTTCCCGTACTTGACTTTACGGTAAATATATGTTAAAATCGGATAAAGGAGTGATAGAATTGAAGATAATACTTGCATCTGCGTCACCACGTCGGCGTGAACTCATGAAACTTATCACAGATGACTTTGAATGTGTTTCAATGGACGTTGACGAAACTTTACCGGAAAATCTCACTTCCGAACCGTCCGCCTACCTTGCGGAACTGAAAGCAAAGGCAGTATCAAGGTTTTATCCGGACTGTGTAGTAATAGGCTGTGACACTGTTGTAAAAACGGATAATAAAGTACTCGGCAAGCCGGAAAATGCTGATATATGCAGAAATTTTCTCAGAATGCTTTCCGGAAAAATCCATGAAGTTACAACATCATTCTGTATAATGGGTTGCGGAAAAAAAATAATCCATTCGGAAACTACTTCCGTTACGTTCCGGAAACTCTCCGAAAAAGATATAGAATGGTATATATCCACCGGAGAGCCGTTCGATAAAGCCGGCGGATACGGTATACAGGGAAAAGGTTCTTTACTGGTACAGGGCATTGACGGAGATTACTTCAATGTAGTAGGTCTGCCGGTATCGTCACTCAATCAGGAACTTAAAAAATTTATTAAATCACTGGAGGAAAAAATTTTGAATACAACAGCTTTTCATAATGCGGATATACTTATCCCGACTAATGTAGATATGAATAAATGGTCAGTAATAGCCTGTGACCAGTACACCAGCGAGCCGGAATACTGGAATGAAGTTTACAATATAGTCGGTGATGCACCGTCAACACTGAACCTGATACTGCCGGAAATCTTTCTTGAAAATGAGGACGTTTCTGAAAGAATAGAAAATATTCATAGTTGCATGGATAAATATATCTCTGACGGCATTTTCAGGGAGTATAAAAATGCTATGGTCTATGTTGAAAGAGTTCAGAGTAACGGCATTGTAAGGCGTGGTATAGTAGGAGCGATAGACCTTGAAAAATATGACTTCTCAAAGGGTAGCCGTTCCGAAGTACGTGCCACGGAAGCTACAGTAATAGAGAGAATCCCACCTCGTATAAAGGTACGTCAGGGAGCAGGTCTCGAATTACCGCATATTATGATTCTTATTGATGACCCTGAAAATACAGTAATTGAACCGCTTGCAAATCAGGATATGGAAAAACTATATGATTTTGACCTCATGCAGAACGGCGGAAGTATAAAGGGTTATTTACTTGACGAGCAGGCACAGCAGAAAATTGATTCCGCTTTATGTGAACTCGCTGACCCTGAAAAATTCAATGAAAAGTATGGTCTTGAAAAATCACCGGTACTTCTCTATGCTATGGGCGATGGTAATCACTCACTCGCTACCGCTAAGGAATTTTACGAACAGTTAAAAAAATCAAATCCGGATATGGATTTTTCAGGACATCCCGCACGTTATGCACTCGCTGAAATAGTCAACCTCCACAGCGAAGCACTTAAATTTGAAGCCATACACCGTCTTGTATATGATGTTGACTGCAATAAACTCATTACTGAAATGTCAGAAACTCTTGAATTATCCGAAACACAGACTTCTGACCAGTATGTAGTAATGTCATATAAAGGCACGGAAAAGAAATTATATATCAATAAAAAAACTTCAAATCTTTCAGTCGGCTCTTTACAGAATTTCCTTGACGGTTATATAAAATCGAACGGCGGAAAAATCGACTACATTCACGGCACGGAAACTGTCAAGAATCTCGCTGAAAAGCATAAAGGTATAGGCTTTATACTTCCGGATATGGATAAGTCGCAGTTGTTCCCAACCGTTATAAAAGACGGTGCATTACCTCGGAAAACTTTTTCAATGGGTCATGCGGAAGACAAGAGATTCTACATTGAAGCAAGAAAAATTATAGAAAGGAATTGAAAATTATGTGTGAAGAAATCAAAAATTATGACCAAGATGGTTATGATGAAAATGGTTTTGATGAAGACGGGTTTGATATTAATGGTTATGATATTAATGGCTATGATATCAATGGTAAAGACGAATATGGCTATACAGAAAATGATTATTTTAGTTATGATGAATATGGTTACGACCCTTGGGGTTATGATAAAGATGGTTATGATGAAGACGGTTTTAATATAAATGGCTTTGACCGTGAGGGTTATGATGAATATGGTTTTGACTATTGGGGATATGATAAAAATGGCAATCCACGGCAATAATCAGGCTTATGCTTGATATGTACGGAAATATTCCTGACCTGAATAAAAATGAGTTTGTGGCTTTCCATACGAAATATGTAATATAAAAAAATT
>JAAVHK010000103.1 GCA_014799765.1 Ruminococcus sp. | reverse complement strand
TACATGGTTTTGGAGCAGGTCAAGGCAGGAGTACTGGAATAAGGGGGCGACTTCCGGACACTTACAGAAAGTAGTATCGATTTACGGCGACTGCGATAACGATACACTTTTAGTGAACGTCGAACAGACCGGCGTTGCGTGTCATACAGGAAGCTATAGTTGTTTCTTTAACGAAATCTATAATAACGAGGAGAATTAATATGACTGTTTATGAAGAAATTTTTGAAGTAATCAAGGAAAGAAAAAAACAGTACGAAAACGGCACATCTGCTGAAAATTCGTATACCTGTTATCTTTTCGACAAAGGCGTTGACAAAATCTGCAAGAAAGTCGGCGAGGAAGCTACAGAAACCGTAATTGCCGCAAAAAACGGTGACAACAACGAGTTAATGAATGAAATCAACGATTTACTGTATCATGTCATGGTACTCTGTGCGAATCAGGGTCTTGAATGGTCAGATGTTGAAAAGGTTCTCGACGAAAGAAACGAAAAAATAGGTAATCTCAAGAAATTCCACGAGGTTGACAAGAACACATAAAAAATACACTTTCGGAATTTCAAGAGGTGAAGTTAAGTTGAATACTTTATATGTATCAGATTTAGACGGAACGTTATTAAAAAGTGACGAAACTATATCAGAATATACAAACGAAATCATAAACAGTCTGACAGAAAAAGGCATGATTTTTTCTTATGCTACGGCAAGGTCTTTTGTAACTGCAAAAAAGGTTACTAAGGGTTTGAATGCCAAGATACCTGTAATAGTTTATAACGGAGCGTTTGTTATTGACAGTCGAAAAGGTGATATTCGCACAAATGCTGTAAAAACGGTCAGTGATTTGAAGTCAGGGAAAATTTTCTACATAACCTGTATTGACGAACCCAGAAAACTTGAACCGTTATACAAAAAATATCAACATGATTTTCATTGCGTTTATCAAAAGGATATTTATTCTGAAGAACAGTGGCTTGAAATCATGCCGAAAGAAACATCAAAATCAAACGCAATAAATCATTTACAGTCTTTAATGAAGTGTGAAAGATTAGTTGTTTTCGGAGACGGCAAAAATGATATAGATATGTTTCTGTCAGCCGATGAAGGATATGCTGTGCAGAATGCTCATGATGACTTGAAAAAATATGCTACTGCAATCATTTCTTCAAACAATAACAATGGTGTTGCTAAGTGGCTTGAATGTAATTACAATCGTATAAATTCTGATGTGTACGAAGGAAATGAAAAAATCGGTAATCTTAAAAAATTCCACGAAGTCGATAAGAATACATGATTTTATAGTAAAAAGCGGTATGTTATGGCATATCGCTTTTTGTATACGCCTTTACCTGCTCCGGACAGATTTTCTGTTGTAAAAAACTGTCATAATATAAAAAGCTTCGAAGCGTATTGACATAATTCAAAAAAATAAGTATAATATTATTACAGATATGTTTAAATAATTTTGATATAACTTTTAGTGTGTCAAAAATAAAAATGATATCCGGCTGAATTTCCGGAATCAGAAAGGATTAATTATGAACAATAAAATGAAAAGACACAGTCTTAAAAGAAAAACTGCGTTCATTATGGCGTTATCGATGGCTTGTAGTTTTCCTTATTCTGTAATTGCAGAGGTTTCCGCAACAGATATGGAAGAAGTACAGGACATAGATGTAAATGAAATCGTAATGCCGGAAGTTGAAGCAGAAGAAGCAGAAACTTCCGTCCCTGTAGACGATAACGAAACTACAGAAATTCACGATACTGGTATGATTGAAGTTACAATCCAGAATCTGTTTGAGTTTGCCAATGATGTTGAATGTAATGCAACATTGGTATATCCCGACGGCTCTGAAACTTCTGCACAGGATTTCCTTATCTGTAAGGAACTTAAAGAAAGTAAAATCAGCTTTGAAAATCTTTCCGACGGTATATATGTACTGAGGGTCAAGGCTAAGGGTTTCGCTACTTACGAACAGGCTATAGACGTACAGAACAAGATATTATATACCGTACATCTTACAACAGGTTTCTGTAATGGTTACGATTACGAGACAGAAGAAAATCACCCTGGTGTACTGTTTATAGGCGATGTAAATAATGACGGTATCGTAAATGACGGCGTTACAGAAAATATCGACGACAGCGACAAGGAAATTTTACTTGACGCTATTTCCGGAAAATCAACTGAAGAAGATTACGTCACAGACCTCAACAACGACGGCGTTACAGATTTATTGGACCTTGAATTTTTTACAAAAGGTTACAAGGAAGAAAAAACTTTTAACATAAAGGCGTATGTTGAAAGCAGTATTTCACCGCTGAATATGACTGTAAATACTGTCGAGGGTACGAAAATTGATGGTAATTTTGCGGAACTTTTCAACAATGATGACCCGACCGAAACTGTAAAATTAACTACGGTTGAGGGTAAAATTTCAGAAGATAATCCCGTATCGCTTGACATTGATATGACACAAAGTGGTAGTCCCGTTGAAGTAGAAGAAATAACTTTCCAGACCGGTAATGATATTGACAGTCTTGTTGATGAGGGTAATGTTGTAATTGACTATATCGACGAAAACGGCGAGGAAAAACAGATTCCAGTATATTTCAAGAGAGCTGTTGCGGGTCTCACTGAAAGCGATATAGTCGCCGAACTCGACGAAAACGGAAATATTTATATAAATCTCGGTAATCAGGTAGCCGTAAAAAAAGTTACTTTAAGTATAACCAAACTTGCGAAAGGCAGTAATAATCTTGTTGAAATAAGCCGTGTACAGTTCCTGAACGGTATGGAAAACCGTATTCCCGAACCTGATATGGATAAGCCGGAAGCTCTTACCGCAAGAGCAGGTAGCGAAAAATTTGACCTCACATGGAATCCATGTATAAACGTTACCGGTTACGAGATAGAAATAAAAACCGGCGGTAAAGTTATTCAGACTATCGAAACAACATTGAACTCCGCTACAATAAGCGGTGACGATATAAAAAATTACATCACATATACAGTAAGCGTACAGGCAGTAAACGGTACATGGAAAAGCGGTTACTGTGAGCCGGTAGAAGTCACACCGGTAGCCACAAAAAGTCCGGATAAACCCGATAATGTAAAGGCTTCCGGAATGTACAGGGCTGTCAAGGTAAGCTGGGCAAATATGGATGATACACAGTCATATAACGTCTTCTACAGATTAAGAAACAGTGACAAGAAATACACTCAGATTACCGGTATCACGTCAAACAGCTATACTATCAGTGAACTTGATGACCTCGCAGAATACGAAATTTACGTAACCGGCGTGAATGAACTCGGTGAAAGTCCGGAATCAATACACTGTTCCGCTACTACTACAGACCTTAATTCCGCAGATATGCCGAAATATAACCTCATCAACCGTGACGAAGAAGGTAATCCCGGACGTACACATATTGTTGATGTCAGACGATACGGCGGTAGTATGATAAACAGTCCGCTTGATACAGAAGATGATGACACTACTGCATGGGGTGCTGTTGACGGTGATAAAACATCTTACTATACAAAAGCTGTAAATTATGACGGTGGCTGGAATGCCCTCGGAAACAACGGTCTGACTTATACATTTGACGACGCATACAAAATGGATACAATAGGCATACTTACGATAGATACTGATATATCATTCTCACACATAAAATGGTGGGATGAGGACGGTGTTGAGCATACGGAATGGAATGGTGCATGGGATTATACCAATTTCGCCAGTGGCAGAACCGATGCCGACGGCAGACGTTATTATATTTTCAAACTCCCTTACGCTATAACCGCTACTAAAATTCAGATTGGTACAGGACGTTATTCAGCACCTGTTACGGTTGCGGAGACGTACTTCTATCATTATGACCCCCTTATGAGTGAGATTATGGACTTATATGTTGATGATTTGCATACAGTTCTGAAAGATACCGTTACACAGAAAGTAATTAATAATCTGCGTGACAAGGTAAACACTCCGGACGAATTCGGCGAAGTAAATCCCGATACAGAAGCCCTGCTCCGTGAACTCGAAACGGCTGAAAAAATTCTTAAAGCTGAGTCGTTAAGTAGTGCTGTAAAGATACATAACGGCATTACTACAAAAGATTCCGGACGTGGTTTCAGTGGTCTGAATGCATGGCAACCACTCGGCGTTTCAATCGGTACTGGTGAGGAAGTAACTATATACGTCGGTAGCGATAAAAAGAAAACCGGCGATAATACAGATTTACGCCTTATTGTCACACAGTATCACTCCGAATCCGGTAACGTCGTTTTAGACGGTGCTAATCTTAAAGTCGGTGCGAATACATTCAAACTGACCAAAGGCGAAAGCGTCGGGGTTGAAACTGGTGGTGCTTTATACATTCAGTATCAGGGTTCAGATACCGCACAGGAAAAATATTCAGTACGTGTAACAGGTGGTTCAGAAGTTCCGTTCCTTGACCTCTACAAAGTAACCGACGAAGAAGAACGTCTTACAAGGACAGTCGAATATATAAACAAACTCGATAAATACGTACCGGAAATAGAAGAACTCCATAATAAAATCCATAAAGGTTCAGGAAACAAGAATCTTGATTACGATTACGACAAAGCAAACTGTATTCTTGAAGCCTCTGACATTATGCTTGATACAATGATGTACTCACTACCGGCACAACAGATTCTTGCCGGAGCAGGTAAAGGTACAGTGGAAGAACGTGCTAAGACTATACTCAAATCAATGGAAGCAACCGAAGAAATGATGTACCTGTTTTATCAGCATAAGGGTCTCAACGCCAACGCTCCGGACGAAATAAATCAGATTCCTAAAGGTCATCAGAATATCCGCTATCAACGTATGTTTTCGGGTGCATTTATGTACGCCTCCGGAAATCATATCGGTATCGAATGGGATTCCGCACCGGCTATGATGCAGGGTGTACCGATAGAATCCACTGAAGACGGCAAGTACGTAAGCGGTAACTATTACGGCTGGGGTATCTCACACGAAATAGGACACTGTATAAATCAGGGTGATTATGCCGTTGCGGAAATAACCAATAACTACTTCGCACAACTCGGACAGTCACAGGATAAAAATGACGGTATGCGTTTCCAGTATCAGAATATCTATGATAAAGTAACTTCCGGTACGAAAGGTAACTGTTCAAATATCGCAACACAACTCGGTATGTACTGGCAGTTGCATATCGCATACGATAAGGGACTGAATTTCAAGACATACACCGACTACGAAGAACAATTAGCTAATATCTTCTATGCAAGGGTGGATACCTATTCAAGAAATCCGAAAATTGCACCTGCTCCTGCCGGAATACCGCTTACACTTGACGGCGATTCAGACCAGAAATTAATGAGACTTGCTTGTGCATCTGCGGAAAAGAACATACTTGAATTCTTTGTACGCTGGGGAAAAACTCCGGATTCGGAGACTATAAAATATGCAAGTCAGTTTGATAAGGAAACACGTGCTATACAGTACGCTAATGACGATTCACGAGTTTACGCCCTCAGCGGAAAAGGTAGCGTTTTAGGTACTGAAAGTGCAGTTTCCGTAATAAAGGACGTTACTGTAAATATCGGAAAGTCTGCTAACATGATAGACCTTGCATTTACTTCCGCTGATATTCCGGCAAGCGATATACTCGGCTATGAAATAATCCGTTGTACTACTTCCGGCGGACAGGTTGAAGAAGTTCCGGTAGGATTCACAACAGGTACTGAATTTACCGATACTGTAACAACTCTCAACAATCGTACTGTATTCTATAAAATAACTCTCATTGACCAGTATCTTAACCGCTCGGCAGTATATACTACGGATATGGTAAAGATTGAACACGACGGCAGTCTTGACAAGACGAACTGGACTATAAATACAACAGGTCTTGAAGCTGAATCGGTTGTACATGATGCTACTGACGAAATGCCTTGTGAACAGACTAAAGAAAATCCGGCTGGGCAGGTACTTGATAATAATCTGAATACAGTCTATACACCGCAGGTAACCGGCGACAGTGCTGAAATAACCATTGACTTCAATCAGACACTTACGGTTTCCGGATTAAAATATACAGCCGGTGAGGGCGATTCAATAGGCGACTATGAAGTATACGTAATGGAAAACGGCGAATGGATTTCAGTATCAGACGGAACTTTCAATGGTAGCAAGACTATTTACTTCGCTAACAGTGATGATAAATATATAAGCACTTATTCCGCAACGGCAGTCAAACTTGTAATTAACGGTCAGGATAAGAAGAAAGTTTCCATAGCAGAACTTGACGTACTCGGCGTGACCGGCGATAATGTTGACTTCCGCAGAACTGAAACCGATTCAACAACAGTTATCGGTACATTAGGTGCAGACTACAGATACGGCGAAAACAAAGACGAAGTTATCCCGAAAGATTCACTTGTATTTACTGGTTCGTATAAAGGTAATCCGGCTTATAATGTTGTTGTACTTTATGACCTTGACGGTAATATAGTAGGCGGTCTTGATGCTGAAGAAAATACATTATCACATCAGATTATCCTTGCGGACGTTCCGGACGGTAGCGACATCACAAACGTATCTGACGGTACATGGCTTTACTGGATTGAACCCGACGATATGAAAAATATGACAATTCCTGAAACGGTACGTGTTGAACTGTACAGAGTAAACAACGCCCTTACAAATGAGGGTCAGCGACTTGTCAGTGATTCACTACCCGAAACTGTACCGGATAAACTGCCGGTTATTACACTGAATGGTAATGAAAAATAAATGAAAGGGAGTAAATTATGTTAAAAAAGTTTTTAATAGGTACATTTGTTGCGTTATCACTCAGCGTTGTACAATCTGTAAATACGCTTGCTGTCGAAACATACGACAAAATCAATATTGATGAATCAGGTTTCATAACACTTTCGTCTGACCATGCCGAAGACGACAGAATTAATACTATACAGATAAATCTTAAAGTCGAAACCGAAGATGATGCGGAAGTTTCCTTTGAATTTGACCCTGAAACAGATATAAAAGTTGCCGGATTCCGTTACGATACGGAAACAGATATACTTAATATCTATATGTCAGATTCTCAACCGCTTTTCAGTGACAGCGAATTTCTTAATATAGGTGAAGTATCGGTAAAAGATACTGCCGGTAAAGAAGTTTCCTACACAATCACGGAAGCCGGAGAGCCATTGAAGTACGTTTATAATAACGCCGTAACAGATGTAGATGCTGATATGGATATTGCAACTACAACGACTACAACGCCGTCTGAAACCACTACAACAACTACCACTACTTCCACTACCACCGCACAGCCGACTACTACTACGACTACCACAGACACTTCTACGACGACATCTGAAACGACTGTCACTACAACTACCACCACAACAATTACTACCATGACTACTACTACCACTACAACCACAACTACTACAACAAAAACTACTACCGCAAAGCCTGTAGCTACACAAACCACTACCACTACAACTAAGAATATCGCTTCTGATGACGAACTTTGTGAGTGGTCAATAAAAAACTATAACGATACAAACGGTATCAGACCGGAATCCGCTGAAATTACCAGTACTAAAGACGGCAGTTACGAAATCACACTTACCGACGAAGACAATAATATACTTGATGTCTATGTAATAAATCCCGAAACCGGTGTAGGTACTGATTCTGCCGGAAATGAAGTAAATCTCCCACAGACCGGTAAAAATTCTATGAAAAATGTTCTCGTAGCTACAGGGGCATTTCTTATGACCGTCTCCGGTTTATGTGCCGTAAAGATGTCCGGTATACGCCGTAAGAAACATGAACAGTAATAATATAATGACTGATACCACGAATAAAAAAACAAAAAAACAATGGGTTCTGTTTATAGCAGGACTCATTGTAATGGTGACAGGTCTGTGTATTCTCGGCTTTTTTGGTATCAGGAAAATTTACAGGGAAATTAACAGACAAAAACTTTTAAGGGAAAATGTTGTAGTAGAAATTGCAGACCTTAAAATAAAAGCTCCAGTACTTGAGGGTACGGACAACGAAACACTCGCAAAAGCTACAGGACATTTCATAGATACCGGAGAAGTCGGAGCAGGTAATTACTGTATAGCCGGACATAGCAGTACGATATATAAGGAATATTTCAATAACCTGAAAAATATTGAAATCGGTATGGAAATAAACCTTTACAATGTAGAAAAGACGTGTTATACATACGTTGTGACGGAAAATTTCATAGTTGAACCTAATGAGACATGGATTTTAAATGACTTCGGTGATGACCGTGTAACAATCGTTACTTGTACAGATGACGGTACACAACGTCAGATAGTAGTAGGTCAGAAAAAGGAGACAGAATAATAATGAAAATAATTTCAAAAAAGTTTTTGCTTGTACTCGTGACGGCGTTATATGTAGTATTTTCTGCCAGTTGTACCGGTTTAGGAGCAGAAGTAAAAAGAATGGTAACAGGTAAAGAAGATTTCGGACAGACTTTTTCGCATTGGTGCTTCAATGGTAATATTGAACTGATAGAAGAATTTCTTGAAAATCAGAAAGTCCCACAGAGTGCATTGAACAGTGGTTTATATAATGCAAGGCACTCTGAGGTAAGAAAATTATTACTTGATGCCGGTGCAGACCCTAATTACAAAGATATGCTTTACGAATATGCTTATAATGACAATCCGGCAATTTTTGATATTGTAGATGCTGAAGGCTTAGACATTAACAGACGTGACAGACTGAATTTCAGTGCATTAGCATTAGCACCAAGAAATGTGTATAATAATGATAAACGTGCTTATCATATGTGCGAACTTATGCTTGAAAATGGTGCGGAAATATACCCTGAAATGTTTGAAGATGACGAATCATTAGACCTTGACTGTCCGCAGACGGTAAAAATGCTTGCCAACAGATACATCGACGAGGGCGGTAAATTTGATTATCCGGATACTTATGTATACGCTTTATGTGGTAATATTTCAGAAGCTGTAAAAAGTGTCGAAAAGGATAAAGATACATTAAGTGAACATAAAAAATATGTGATTTTAGATAATGCTACACTTTTCGGTACAGTTGAGGAGTATAAGAAATTAAAAGAAATTTTTGACATGGAAGATTACAGACAGAAACAATACGAACGACTTACGGCATCATGTAGTGTTGAGATGTTGGAATATATTCTTGAGGAAAACGGTGACCATATAAAATTCAATCCTGAAACTGACATAGACCCTAAATTTAATGACCTGACTTTTAAATATGAAACAGTCGCCAGTGGTTTTGAAACTGCTATTTCATACGGAAGACAAGATATTTGTAAATACTATATGGAAAACGGTATAAAGCCGGAAAGTTATCTGACTGGTTTTTATTCAATAACATTAGCTATAAACAGTGGTGACTATGAATTTTTCCGAATGATTTACGACTACATAAAAGAAAAATACGGAAATCCGGATGAAGAAGTATTCGGATGGTGTTTCGGATTAAGTGAAGTCAATGACAGTACAAAAAAGATTATGGATTTTCTTTTTGATGAAGGATATACTTTTGAAAATGTAAAATATAATCATCTCAGCGACGATGTGGCGGAATATATTATCTCACACGGTGCGACGGTAACAGATAAAATAATCATGGACATTTCAGAGCAGGTTTATAAAAAATCATTTAAAAAAGCAATAGAAAGCGGATACAAGGTAAGTCCGGAACTGCTTACCCGTATGCTACCTTATGCGTCATCTGACATGATAGAAATGGTACTGGATAACGGTACGGAAATGGAAGACATCATTCTCGAAAGAGGTTACGACGCTTCAAAGGCAACCATAAAACTTCTCATTGAAAGAGGTGCGAATTTAAAACCGCCACCCGATAAACACCAAGAAGAGTACGGCATTGAATACTTTAATCTGAAAAATGAGTATAAAAAATATTGCCGTGACGATTTAGTTGAACTTCTTAAAGAGTACGAATAAAAAAACATATTCCCGACGGAGCAGGTATATTGTTCTGTCGGGAATTTTTTAACACGCAGAATACAAAAAAAGCCCCGTTTCCGAGGCTTTTGTTTTTAAAAAATAGCTTTAAGTTTAAGGATAATTATATCTCTTTGAGTAATCAATGCTGAAATCCATCTCCATAACCATAGTAACGGAAGCAGAACAGGAGCTTTTTTTAAAACAGGGTATTTTGCTTTCATGACAGACAACGGCAGAAAAGCAGAGTAAATAAAATAACCTAATTTTCCTTTTGATTTTATATTATTGTTTATGCGGTTGGAAATTGTTCCGTAAGTTCCGCTGCCAATAATATAATCAGAGAGTTTCAATAATTCAGGAGTTGCCTTGTTTTTACCGAACCACATTTCAGATAAATCAGTAATTTCATTTCTGAATTTCAATAATTTCAGCTTTTCGAGTTTACTATTAAGACTTTGCTTGTCAAGTTTCGGATAGATACTGTGATTAAGGATATAAATATCAATAACTGAACGGATACCACTTCCGTCATTTGAATAATGCTTGTAAAAATGTGCAAGAGTGTAAATATAAAATTCCTCTTCCGTCATTTTGTATATATAGTCATAACCGGATATTTTTTCAGCTTTTGTGAAACCATTTTTATAATACTGACTGAAATTATTTACTGCAAAATCGGAAAAAAGCTGTCTGTGAACTTCCACATCCATAACAGGTGCTTTAAAATATTCGTCATGATGGAATTTTCCGGCACTATGGCAGTTATATCCCAAAGAAAGCATTATATTTCCGGCTTT
>JAAVHK010000102.1 GCA_014799765.1 Ruminococcus sp. | reverse complement strand
CGTCAACTGAAAGTAGTTTTTCAATAATTTTAAGTTCGTGAAATTCGTCCGTACCGTCGAAACAATATACAAGTTTTTTCTGATACTCCAAGTCTTTGGATAAAATTATATCAGACAGTGCCTTCCAGTCGTTATCAGAAAAATCCGCAAGTATACTTTGTGTATAAACAAAGCCATTATCATACCAGTAATCTGTTGTGGTGTCATAAGAGATAAATTTATCAAGTTCGTTAAACATAGTATATATACTCCTTATATCTGTTCAAACAGTTCCGGTGGATACAGATAATCTTCACCGCTGTCGTTTATGATACGAAAACCGTTTTTTTCAGTAAAAATAACGTTATATATTTTGTTGTTGGTAAGCATTAAAGACTTAGTTTCACCGGTATATCGTACAAGGTTTATTTCATTAAAGAATTTGTTACCTCGTGATGTATTAAGATTTTCCGGCAATATATTATATTTCTGTCTGAATATTTCAAGGACTTCCGGAAGAGTTTCATATACTTCAAAATGTTCATTTATTTCCGGATTGTCATAATCTTCATTATCAAGAAACATTTCCTGAATACATATGGCATAATTATTATTTACTTTCTTTATTACGTGTTTATGTACGAATGTTCTTCCGTCACGTTCTTTAAATTCTTCAATGCCAACCTGTTTTCCGTTTTCGATTTTCTGTATAAGTTTTGAGTATTCCATAATAACACCTTTTGATTAATCTGTTTCAACAATATATACGTTGAAATCTTTACACTGTCCGCATACTATGTATTTTTCAGCATCATTTTCCCAGAAATCAATTATATTCTGCAAATCGTCTGTTATATATTTTTTGGATTCATAGCAATCGGCCATAAAATCCGCATAATTAAATATAATAAGAATAATCGAATTTGTTTCAAGCCATTCAAGGTCTGTTATCCAGTCATTAAATCTGTTCCGGTTCATTAAGTATTTTCGGGGATATTCAAACGCTCCGCTGAACCAGTCTATATTTTTTTGACCGTCATCTACCGGAAAGTGAAATTTTTCAGCCATAGTATATAACCAGTCATTTTCAGACTGAATTGTTTTTCCGTCAATTTCGACGATAAAAGAATTACTGCATTTTATGTATGGGATTTCAGATTTTGAAATATATTTTATCTGATTCATAATATCACCTGCCTTATTGACAGTTTAACATAAATATGTTTTATTGTCAATAAAAAAACGGCTGATTTCCCAGCCGTTGTATATTTATATTTAATTAAAAAAGTTTTACGGGAACTGATTCTACTTCGCCGAGGATGTATTTTCTGAGGACTGTTGCATCTGAAAAACCTACATTGCCGTCTCTGAGAACGTCTGCATTTTTAATCTGCTGTGGTTCTAAAGTAATCTGATTGTTTACGTATCTGCAGATGAGGATATAATCGAAAGCATCTACAATACCGTCGCAGTTGATGTCGCCTGTAACCTGTTCTTCTGTTTCAATGTGGCATTCAACAGGGAGATACTGACCTTCTATATCGCCGTCTGGTCTCTCGAAAACGTCAACTGTTATGAAAAGCTGTTCCCAGTACCAACCATTCTGACTTTCGGAATCATAAGCAACGCCTACGCCCATATGTGTAAATTCAGGGTTCATTATTGCTGCCCACTGGCTCGGAGATTCTTTCCACTGTGCGAAAGTTTCTTCCGGAGTTTCCATGCCTGATGCATTGATTTCGGCTGCGTCTGACCAAGGTGCTATTTCATAATCAACTACTGTTACGAAAGAGTTTCCGCCGATTCTTGCCTGAACTGGATTGTTCATGTATTCTTCAGCTCTGTCTTCAGCGAGTTCGTTGAGATAAGGTACAGCGTATATCGGGTCTAAACCTGCTTCAGTTCTAGCTTCGTTTACGAGTGAAACTAATCTTTCTGTTTTTGCTGTATAATCGGAAGTTTCGTCAGAAGCGTTTGCAGTAATTGCATTTGCACTTACTGTCATTATAACTGCTGATACTATTGAAACTGCTTTAGCGAATATATTAGTTTTTTTCATAACGATTCCTCCCTGAAAACTCTTTCTTTTCTTTGATTATATTATATCATTTACTGAAGATTTTTTAAACTATCAAAATCAGTGATTTTACTGTGTTTTTAAGATTTATTCTGTAAGGTTTTCCGTTTTCCTTACTGTGATTATATTCTAACATACGGAACGCAAAATTTGAACCGCCAAAAACGGATATTTTACCATGAAAAAACGACATAAAAAAATCCGGCGTATCATACCGGATTTTTTAATAATGTCTTAATTTATGAATACAAGGGAAAATTCCGCACCTTTACCGACTTCACCATAAGCCTTTACCTCACCATTATGACGTTTCATAATACGGCTGACAAGTGCAAGACCTACACCACTACCCTCAAATTCTTCTTCCGAATGAAGTCTCTGAAACACCTGAAACAGTTTGTTTGCGTATGCCATGTCGAAACCGTCACCGTTGTCTTTAATCTTTATAATGCGGTTGTTCTGTGTGACGTGACCGGTTACTGTAATGACAGCTTTTTTCTTTTTGGCGGTATATTTTATTGCATTCTGGAGCAGGTTTTTAATGATAATCTGAATAAGTACAGGGTCGCCCTTTATTTCCGGAAGAGTTTCGCACTTCAGTGTTACGTTACGTTCAGGGCATAGGTTGTGTAAATCCTTGAAAGTAGTTTCGATAATTTCCTGTATATTTACCATAGTCATACGAGGTGTTATATTGCACATCTTTGAGAAGTCGAAAAGCCTTTCAATCATGGTTTTAGTCTGAGTGGCTTTAGAAGTAATCATTTCAAGTATGTTCTTCACGTCGTCTGACTGATTGTCACCGAGTTCACCGGCAAGCATTTCAATAAGCATATTTATTATATTGAACGGTGCTTTTAAGTCATGCGATACGGCGGAACAGAATAAATTAAGTTCGTTGTTTGCGTCAGCGAGTTCTTTACGCTGTCGGGAAATCTGTAGATGTGTTCTTACACGTGCGAGGTATTCTTCCTTGACAAACGGTTTCTTGACGTAATCGCAACCACCGAGTGAAAAGCCTTGCTGTATAATTTCCGGACTTGTTTCAGCAGTAAGGAATATAACCGGTATATCTTTTATACGACGGTCTTCTTTCAGCATACCGCAAAGTGTTAGACCGTCTATATCGTCCATCTGAATATCAAGCATAATTAAATCCGGTATACGTTTTTCAAGGAATTTAAGGGCAGCTTTACCGCTTGTTGCCGCAAAGACCCTGTAGCCCTCCGCCCTGAGAATAGTTCCGGAATAGGCTATATGGTCTGGCATATCGTCAACCACGAGAATTTCAGCATAATTAATAGTCATGATGTTATCTCCTTAACGTCCGTCAAGTCTTGCCTTGAAACGTGAGGGCGTTTCACCGGTAATTTCCTTGAAAATCTTCGTGAAGTAGTCTACGGAAGCATAGCCGAGTATATCGCTTATTTCATATGCCTTATAGTTTCCGGTGCGGAGAAGTTTTATAGCATAGGCGACTTTTATTCTTGAATATACTTCATTGAATGTCATGTTAAAATGTTTCTTGAAAATTTTTCCGAAATAGTCTTTACTATAGCCCTGTTCAGTAGCAACGTCGTCAATGGTGAACACCTCTCCGAAGTGCTTTGAAAAATACAACGCACAGTTATGTACGAACGGGCTTGAATCGGGGTCAATTTCAAGCTGTCGGAAGACTTCAATTACAGACTCGTCAATTTTTTCTTCCTGAGCGGTTGCCTCAATGTGTTCCTTTAGACGTGTAAGAACCTGTGCGAGTTTCTTTTCGTCAACAGGTTTGAGCAGGTAATCGAATGCCCCTAAAATAAGTCCCTGACGTGCATATTCAAACTCATCATAGGAGCTTGCAAATATAACCGGTATCTTGTTGTCACTCGCTGACAGCTTACGGAGCATTTCTATACCGTCTACAAACGGCATTCTTATATCCGTGAAAATGAGGTCAAAAGTACGTGTTTTAAGGATTTCAAGGGCGTCTTTACCGTTGCTTGCCTGTTTTGCGATAGTAAAACCACATTCTGTCCACGTTTTCATTTTTGAGTAAATAAATCTCAGTGCTGAATCATCTTCAACCAAAAGTACATTATACATATAATCCCTCCATATTCTCGGAAATCCACAGAAAATCATATTTCATGACAGCCTTTTCAAGCTGTGAGAATATTTTGTTTTCCATGTTTCCGGAAAAAATCTGTTTATTTTCGGTGAAAATATCCACAGCGGAAATGTCAAATTCCGTGCAGAGTTCAAAAAATTCCTCCCATAACTCCCTGAAACTCTCTCGGACAGGTACAGCCCTTGTAGTTTCCTGTACAAGACAGGCTTTCAGTTCCGCAATGGTTTTATCCCATATTTCCTCGAAAGTGTCGAAACTGTCGGGATAATCCCTTTTCAGTTCGCTACTTATACGGCATGAAATATTGTAGAGTTTTCTACAGAAAAGATTTCCGGAAATACCTATTATATTATGAAGTATTTCACGTGCCGGAAGATATTTTCCGGAAAAGATATATTTTCCTAAAATTTCGCAGTCGTTTTCGTGAGCGGAAAGGAATTGTTTTATAAGTCGCTGGACCGCCTCGGCATCATTGAATACTGCATATAAGGAATCGTAATCAAAATATTTGTCAGACATTTTATTCTCACTGGAAATAGTATGTATATTAAGATGTTTCTGTAAGAGTTCCTGAAGTTCTTCGGGTTGTATGGGTTTGGAAAGATATGCGTCTATGCCGTTTTCGTTAAGTTTCTGCTGGACTTCGGAAAATTCGTCGGCGGTCAGTGCAACTATCGGAACGGATTTATTAAATTTTCTTATGAGTTTTGAAGCCTCATAACCGTCCATTTCCGGCATATGAATATCCATGAATATCATGAAGAAGTCCTGCTCTTCAGCCATTTTTACGGCGTCTGCACCGTTTGAGGCGGTTTTTACTGTAATGCCGTTGCTTTCAATCATCATCTTCTGGATTTCCATATTTATTTCATTGTCATCAACAAGAAGAATTTCCATATAAAAAATCAACTCCGTTCATTGTTTATAATATAATTATACTTATTATGACGGTTTTGTCAAGAAAATTGTTTCAAAAAAAGGGTTGAAAAATATACTGTAATGCTTTATAATAGAAAT
>JAAVHK010000101.1 GCA_014799765.1 Ruminococcus sp. | reverse complement strand
GTTTAAAAGCCCTTGCAAGTTTAATGCACATTTCCTGAACCTGTTCACTTATATTATTAAATCTATAACAACAGAAACTGACCGCTTCGGCGGTCATTTTTGTTGACAGTTTTTATTTAAAGTGGTATAATATTTTCAGAGGTGATTATATGAAGTCTGAAACATTGAATTTTTCTGATATTACTATTAATTATGATAAAAAAAGAATACCATTATCTGCTATGGAGTGAACAAAAAGTAAAGGTAATTATCGTTATTAAAGTATATCGTTTTTATGATTCTTATCATAGTCTTGAGGAATTGGAAGATGAATTATAAGTTACATATTATTGGAGGTAATAAAATGACTGATAAAGAAGCTATTGAAATATCTGAACTGATTATAAAGCAAGTTGTAGACTGTTTATCAGAAAAAAGATATGATTATATGGAACATTATGCAGATTTTGAAAATGGTTGGACAGCAGAGGATATGGAAAAATTTATAGAAGGTTGTCTTGAATTGAATGAACTTTCCCATATAGATAAATATGATGTACCTTGTAATTTTAATCCGAAATATGAATATCATCAGCTTAAAGTTTATGTTTATAATAATGGAAAAGGGTTTGCAACAGATTACGATTTGACAACGGATAGCGAAATTAATGATTTTACACTGCAAATGGAATTTCTTTTTACTGATAAAGGAATTAAGGCTTATATTTTAGATGTGCATATTCTATAAATATTGATGTATTTAAAAATATATGATATAATTTAGTTATAATAAATCGGAAAGGAGCAGGAAAATGCCATATATTACAGTCGAAAGCGGTGCATTATCCGACGAACAAAAGGAAGAACTTATCAGACGGCTTACGGAAGTATCATCTGAAATAATGAACGTACCTCAGGAATTTTTCGTGACTACAATCAAGGAAGTATCTGATAAGAATTTCGGTATCGGCGGAAAAACAATCGACAAAGTTAAAGAAGAATATATGAAGAAAAGAGGTTTATAATGGAAAAGGTTATTACTATAAATAACTGGTGGGACGGAGCACTTTCAGGACTTGCATATTATAATAATATAGTTTGTATATATGAAAGAATATTTGATTATACTGTTGACGATTGGAGCAATGAATATTTTCTGACACCAATTGATCCGGAAGCAGAAAAAAGAATATTAGATGATTGGGAATTATGGAAAAATGCAGTGTATAATAATACATTTGATAAATATTATAGCAATAAATCAGACGATGTTATTGACAGCGAATTAAAAAAATCTGATAAGTACCATATTTACAGAAAAAAAGTAAAATTTTATGGGAAATTCGAAACGGGATTTATTCCGGTTGAATATTTCGTGGAGTGGTTTTAAATTATCAAAACAAAAAGACTGATAAATAAATATCAGTCTTTCGGGGGGATTATGCGTTTTTCTGCGATTCGTAAGCCTCACGGACTGCAAGACAAAGCTGGTCAGCACATGAAGTAGGTTTCATACCGCAGGTATTTCCCTTGACTTTCGCTTCAATCTGTTCAACCGTCCAGCCGTCGACGAGTTTTGAAATAGCTTTCAGATTACCGTTACAACCGCCGTTGAATACGATATTTGTTATAACATTGTCATCGATATCGAAACTTATTTCCTTGGAACAGACAATTTTAGTTCTGTATGTGTATCTCATGTTGAAAACCTCCTTATTAATTATATAAAAATTATACACTTTTTTCTGAAACTTGTCAATATAATTTTTAAAAATTTTCCATTTGACAAATTACCGGAAATATGTTATAATTATTAAAATCAAACGCAAACGACACACGTTTTACCTTATGGGTATGTAAATCTGATTACGGAACGTTTTTCCTGCTCAGAGTGTACCCATTTGGAAATACGTGTTATTTTTTTGCGTAAAAACAGGAGGTTATATTATGCCACAAAGTAAATTTCAAAGAATGATGTTCGCCCTTATTACCGTAATTATTACCGTACACGCTTACGTATTTTATAGCCTGTACGTCATAAACGGCAGTATGTTCATGGAAATAACCGGCGAATCGGGAGTTATCAGGGCTATCAACGCTATGGGTGGAGTAGCAGTTTTAGGGAAAAATGTACCGATATGGGCAGTTGTACTTATTGAGTTCGTATGTGCGTATGTTCTCGAAATTCTCGTAGGAAGTCCTTTATCATTCAAGTTGGCGTGTAAGGTTTTCAATCCGGCAGAGACACACCCCGTAATGTTTGAGACCTCTATTATCTGTGCGACAGTAGGTATTATGTGTCCGGTAATGAGTTTCATAGCGTCGATACTCTACTATCCATACGGAATGTCAGATTTCAATATTTTCACACTACTTGCGAACTGGTTAAAACTCGTATGCTATAACTTTCCGTTTGCGTACTTTTCGCAGTTGTTTTTCATTCAACCGATTGTCAGAACCATTTTCAAGAAAATTTTTGTCAGAAATCCTGCTCCGGAATATGAAGAAGTCCATGCATAAAATTTAATACATAAATTTACAGCCCGAAATCAATGTATTTCGGGCTTATTTTATTATTGGTTTTTCCCGCCTTTATTGAGGTGAGTAGTTGATAAACATAAAAGTGAAGAACCTAAACAAAAATTTGCAATCCAGTTATTCCCGTTCTTATTGATTATGCCTATAATACCGCTTATATAAAAGCATACCGATGCAATCAGAAAGCATATAAATGATATTTTTTCTTTATTATTCTTTTTCATTTTCATTATTTCCTCCATAAATTATAGTTTATATTGCATGAAGTTATTATTTTTTTCAAATCCGAAACTACTGTATAAAAGTACTCCAGTATCAGACGCAGTAATCTGAATAGTTCCGCATTTTTGTTCTTTTGCTTCATTTACAATCTTTGAAAGTAAAGCTGTTGCAATGCCTTTTCTTCTGTAGGACTTGTCAGTAAACATACTTGAAAGCAATGCTATTTTACCAGTCGGACAACTGAAATACGGTGGTTTTTCTACTATGGATATTCCGCTTGTTCCGACTATTTTTCCGTTATCAGTATCAACAGCCAGCCACGAAATAAAAGTACCGTCTGCCATATGACGCTTATAATAGTTTGTCAATTCGGGTATAAGGTTAATATCTTCTGTTGCACCTTCTTCACAAAGCTGGTTGATTCTCATTTTAATAAATATATCAAGTTCTTTGTCAGTAAGTTTTTTGTATATTATGTTCATAGATAATCCCCATTTTTATTTTATAACGGAAAACGCCTGTTTAAGAGTAGATGCCGGAATAATATTTATATTATATTTTGCCGGATTTATTGAACCTGCTGACTGTTTCGGGATAATGCACGTATTAAAACCCATTCTTTCGGCTTCCCTGATACGCTGTTCTATGTGCGATACAGAACGTATCTCACCACCTAAACCGATTTCCCCGAATGCTATAAGACCGTCACCAATCTGCTTGTCCATGATACCGGAATACAATGCCATTGCAACCGGTAAATCGCCTGCGGGTTCGTCGAGTTTAAATCCACCTACTATATTTAAATAAACGTCCAGCGAACCCATATATATACCCAGTCTTTTTTCAAGGACGGCTATAATTATATTAAGTCTGTTGAAATCGAATCCGGTTACCATTCGGCGAGGGGCGGAATAGCTTGTCTTTGAAGTAAGTGCCTGTACCTCTGCAAGTATCGGGCGTGTACCCTCCATTACGCACGCTACACACGTACCGGAAACATTTACAGGTCTTCCCTCAAGTAACATCTGTGACGGGTTTTCCACTTCTTTCAGACCTTTATCAAGCATTTCAAAAACTCCGATTTCATTTGTAGAACCGAATCTGTTCTTTACAGCTCTTAACAGTCTGTAACTCTGATGACGTTCGCCCTCAAAGTACAGTACCGCATCAACTATATGTTCCATTACCTTAGGACCGGCTATAGCACCGTCCTTGTTGACGTGTCCGACTATTATTACAGGAATTTCAAGGTTTTTCGCCGTATGCATGAATAAATTAGTACATTCACGTACTTGTGTAACGCTTCCTGGGCTTGAAGATATACGGTTTATACTTACAGTCTGAATTGAATCTATGATAGCTATATCCGGAGTACATGAGGATATTGTTTCTGCGATTGCTTCGGCGTCGGTTGACGTGAGTATATATAAATTTTCCGTATCAACATGAAGTCTCTTTGCACGGAGTTTTATTTGTCGTGCCGATTCCTCACCGGAGACGTACAATACAGAATGTTCCCTACCTAAAAACTGACATATCTGTAATAATATCGTACTTTTTCCTATACCCGGTTCACCGCCGAGAAGTACCAGTGAACCTTTTACAAGTCCACCACCGAGTACCCTGTTAAGTTCGCCTAAACCGGTATCATAGCGGACATCATTTTCAATGCCAATCTGTTCGAGTTCAAGAATCTGTTCTGACAAATCGGGGGCGGATTGTGAAGATTTGCCGGAATTTGTCGTATTTTGTGAAATGTCTTCCTCAAAACTGTTCCACGCATTACATGACGGGCATTTTCCGTTCCATTTTGAACTCTCATATCCGCACTGATTGCAGATATATACGTATTTTGACTTAGCCATAGTACATCACTGCATTGAGGTAGTTATATTTTCTTCGGAGAGAATATATTTTCTACCGCATTCCATATGACTTCTTGAAACATTAAAACTTGAAATATCGCTGTTTGTAAGTGACCAGCACGCATTACCGGTACTTCCTCCCATTGTATAGAATACAAGCTGTTCATTGTCGTAGTAGAGTTTGCCTTTATAGCCGTATTTGCCGTCAAGTTCGAGAAGTACGTTGTTAGAAATGTAATATATCCGGCAATAATTATTTGTACCTGAACCCTCTGAAACAATAAGTTCCGGTACGTCGTCGCCGTTGAGGTCACAGAATTCAAATGAAGCGTCATTTTCGAGTTCTTCGGCCACAGACAGACTGTTTCTTAACTGTTCGGTAAAAAGTTTTTTTTCTGTCGGAGTGAGGACCGCTCCCCAGCTTTCTGAACAGTGAAGTGCATAGTCTATCGAAGCTGAACCGAATGTATATTTTCTGCCGATTGTTGCGGTACGTGCATTTCTGTATACGTTCATTGCCTCGTCGTATTCCGGAAGTGTAAGGGACTGTCCGTTGATTTCGTGCTTTATGGACGCTCCTTTAGAGGCTGAACCGCTGTTATCGCTGTATGAAAAATATTCCCTGAATCCTTCGCCGTCGAAAGTAAGGAATTTACCTACTACAAAACCTGCTCCGGAATATTCGTCCTTAATCATGCTGAAAGCCGGATAATATGTGAATGTACCGTACTCACCGAAAGACCCTGCACTTACTACCTGACCGTCAGAGACAGTAAATATTTCACATTGTGTTTTATGCTGATTGTTGGCGGATATAAGAAGTTCCGGTGTGCCGTCGCCGTCGAGGTCATAGAGGTCAAACCGTGACTCTTCAATGCCACCCTGTGCGATTTCTGAAAAATTATCAGATTTCATAAATTCATTGAGTTTCTGTTCATAGAGTTCCTGCCACTCAAAGACAATACTTCTCGGCGAAACATTGAGTATTCCTGCTTTGTCTGAGCCTGAACCGAATTTTTTTCCTGAACAGCCTGTAGCAGATGCTGTAATTGCAAATGCGATAAATACGGTAGTAAATTTTTTTGATTTCAATTGAAAATCCTCCCCAGAAATTTTTAAGAATGCTATTATATATTCTACCATATCTGACGGAATATGTCAATTATGATAATATAAAGAAAATATTACATAATTTTATACAATTTTGTCAGAAAATATCATCTGCAATTTCATTATATGTTTTGCGGTCAATAATGTCGTCAAGTTCGTCTTCAAAGTCTTCGGAAGTCTCGTCATCAAATACTATTTTCCAGCCGTCATCATCAATTTTTGCAGTATAGAGCCATACTTTCATAGTTTTTTTATCTTCTTTACCCTTTAAAGTAATTTCTGTTTTGAGTTTACAGGCTTTTTCAATATCGCATTCCGAACCAACAGACTTATAATATTCCTCGATACTTCTTATTTCACGCTTTTTGGCATCTTTTTTTTCGAGAATCTTAGCTGAAACTTTAAAATGTTTTCCGAAATCGTCTTCAATGTATTCTTTGAGTTCTTCTATACCGTCATTGGTATCTTCACAGTATTCTTCCCATGATGTTTCATTTTTTTCAGTGACTTCTTCCTGAAATTCCTCAAGCATTTCTTCTGTCATTACCTGACTGAGAATCATTTCAATATTATTTCTGTTGATACCCCTGACAACTTTCTGTATGGGTCTTTTATAGGCGTTGCCGAAAAACGTACTCACACCGGCTATACCCACAACGATAACAAGAATAATCAGAATTAAAAGCAGATTTTTTCCGGAAAACAGATTATTACTGAAAATTTTCCGTGTTTTTTCAGTACCGGTATTTTCATTTGCCGGAGTTTCATTTGTTATTATTTCCGGAATGATTTCTATATCCGGTCTGTATGTTTTTTCAGGTTTCTGACAGGTACATATTTCATTTTCCGAGAGTTTACGACCACAGTATTTGCAGAATGCCATAAAAAATCCTCCTTTTTTTCAAGTCCTTTATGTAAATCCGGAATTTTCTTCACTGAATAATTATAATGCTTTTTTCATGGAATGTCAATATAAATTGTTATTTTGAGATAAGAAAATTATTTATTCCGGCAAATATAGTGAATGCTACCTTATGTTGATATTCCTCATCAGTGAGCAGGGAGGCTTCTTCCGGATTGGACAGAAAACCACACTCAACCATTACAGTAGGATTTTTACTGTAGTAACATAAAAACAGTTCTTTTCCGCACTGTTTTATCTCACGGGTATTATCGGGTTGCAGAAATTCCACAAATCTGCCCTGTATCGAACGTGCCAGACTTTCATTCCGGCGATTGCTTTCGGAATAGAACATCTGCGCACCGCTGTAACGTGGGTCTGTGAACTGATTCTGGTGAATGGATATACATACGGCATTGTCGTATTTGTTAAATAATTCAAGTCTGTTATCCATGTCGGAACTTTTCTGATTGGCTATACCTTCAACGCCCTTGTCGTGTATGGAAGTATCGGTATCTCTTGTAACTTCAACAGTATATCCCGAAACTGTAAGCAAATCCCTTAAATTGAGAAGAATATTAAGGTTTATACCTTTTTCGCACGTACCGTCTACGGCTACACAACCGCCGTCTATTCCACCATGTGCTGAATGTTTTTAAATATAGTTACATGAATTATTATATCAAAAATAATTCATATTTTCCAGTGTATACGAATTTCCCTGTCATTGTCTTCATTTACCATACCAATTTCTATGTAGTCAATAAATTCTTCTGTGATAATCCTGTCCAGTTCCGTAAGATGAGTATATTTTTCGATAATCTCATATGTATCGGTTTTCTGTGCAGAAAGTTTTTGCATTTTGTCTGTTAAATTATTGATATTTACAGTAATATTATTTTTTTCGGATAATAAAGCGTCATGAAACATATGATATTCATTTTCTGAAATGAAACCGTCCAGCCTGTCCATGTACGTACTGAAAAGACGTTTATCGACTGTTTCAAGCTGTATTTTTAATTTTTCCGATTGTCTTTCAAGCC